>DATDIC010000064.1:0-4533 GCA_036521275.1 Acetobacteraceae bacterium | reverse complement strand
CTATGTTCGCCGCCGCTTCACGCCCAGCCCGGACCTGCAACGACGCGCCGGGCTCAGCAACGTGGCGCTGTGGCCGGACGACCCGCCGATCCACGATCCGCGCCACCGCAACGGCATCCTGTCCCTGGCCTGTCTCGCCCTGTCGGTCCCCTGGCTCGGGCGCATGATCGTGGTCGAGTCGATCCGCTCTCATTACGTCGGATCCGATCCCGTGCGCCGCCGCGCCCATATCGGCAACGTGCTGCGCGATGCTGAACGAGGAAGTTACCGTCCGCCCTGACGGCCATATCTCGACCACCGTGCTCACTGAAATGGACGTCGCCAACAAGACGGTCCCCCAGCTCGTTGACGATCTGACCGTCGCGTATTCCCGTGTGCTGCGCGCGCCGCATCTGTCAGTGATCGTGAAATCCACCGCTCCGACCGAGATTTTTGTCGCCGGCGAGGTCAACAAGCCGGGCGAATTCTCCACGCCGGGCGCCGCGCCGACCCTCTCCCAGGCCCTGGCACGGGCCGGCGGCCTGAAAATGAGCGGAGACGATGGCAGCATCTTCATCATCCGCCGTCGCGCCAACGACACGCCGGAATTTCTTGCCACCCGTTACGACGCGCTGTTGCATGCGCGGGATCCGTCTGCGGATGTGCGGCTGGCGCCGTTCGACGTCGTGTACGTGCCCAGGACGGGGATTGCCGAGGTCTATGCCTGGTACAACCAATATATCCAGCAATTTGCCAATCCGAGCTTCAACTTCAGCTATTTCCTCAATCCGGACACGGCGGCTGCCAATTCCGTTACTCAGGCGATCCATTGACCGGATACGGGCCGCATAGAACCGCCGTGTGATACGAGCCGCTTACCCGCCCTTGGCCGCGATCGATGGTACGGGCGTGACAACGCGAGGCCGTGGGGATCGTACGGTGGCTCATCTGCCGTATGTTTCCCCCAATGCCCGGCTCGCTGCCTCGATTTCTGGCGCTGTACACCGCCCTGTTCGCGGGCTTCGGGGTTGCCTCTCCGTTTTTCCCCGCGCTGCTGGCGAGCAAAGGCCTGAACCCGACCGGCATCGGCCTGGTGCTGGCTGCGGGTACAGCGATCCGTTTGTTGTCCGGGCCGGCGGGTGGCCGCCTTGCCGATCGTTCTTGCATACCGTCCCGGGTGCTGGCCGGCTTTCTGATGACGGCGGGGGTCCTCGCGCTCGGCTTTCTGCCGGCTTACGGCCTCATGCTGCTGCTCGTTATGGGTCTGGCCGAGTCGGCGGTCCTGGCCCCACTGATCCCGATTGCGGACGCGCTTACGCTGTTGGCGGCCCAGGGACCACCGCGCTTTCAATACGGCTGGGTCCGCGGAACGGGGTCCGCGGCCTTCGTGGGCGGGACAGTGCTTTCCGGATTCGCCATCGCCCGGTTCGGGTTGCCGAGCTTCATCTGGCTGAATGCGGCCCTGCTCGCCGCGACTTCAGCGATCGCGCTGACCCTGCCCCGAGGACGCGTCTCCCGCCCTCAGCATCCGCAGGCAGAAGGCGGGATCCTGTGCCTTCTGCGGCTCCCCTGGTTCGTTCGGCTCATGGCAGTCGCTGCTCTCGTCGAGGGCAGCCACGCCCTGCACGACAGCTTCGCGGTCATCCGCTGGGAGGCTGCCGGGATCGGGTCCGATATGGCCGGCCTGTTGTGGTCGGAGGCGGTTGTCTCTGAGGTCCTTGTCTTCATCTGGCTCGGGCGTCGGCTGCTCGACCGCCTAGGCCCGGGTGGCGCGGCGATGCTGGCCGGCCTGGCGGGCGTCCTGCGCTGGTGCGTCATGGCCCGCACGTCCTGGTTGCCTGCCATGGCGGCAATCGAGCCACTGCACGGTCTCACCTTCGCCCTGCTGCATCTCGCCTGCATGCGGCTGATCGGCCAACTCGTGCCGCCACATCTGGCAGCCCGTGCACAGGCCTTCTATGGCACGGTGGCGATCGGCGCGGCGACGGCGGTCCTGACACTGGTGTCCGGCCCGCTATATGCCGGGCTTGGCTCCAACGCTTTCCTGGTGATGGCTGGTCTCTGCGCGCTGGCCATGCCTTTGGCACGCGGACTTCCCCGGACCGGCGAGGGTTAGGCCGAATTTTCACTGCGCGGCACCATGCCGCGTTGCCCGGCAGACAGCGTATCTGGTCGGCGCCGCGAGACACCTCGCCCAGTGTTGTGGGTCTCACTCCTTTTGTGTCAGCCTGCAACCGACCGCCGGCCGATTAGAGTGTTCCCGATGTTTCAGGTGGTTGTGGGAGAACCGGGATGACGACCGACCAGTCTCGTAATTCCGCACACCTCGGCGCCATGTACGGTGAGATGACGGCGGAGACGTTTCTTGGATTGCCCGCCGCTTCGCTGGCGAACGGTGCCAAGTCCGACATTGCGATCTTCGGGGCGGCAACGGCCACTCCGTATCCATCCGTTGGCGCTTACTGTGCCAGCGCGCCACGTACGATCCGCGCGGGAATGGCGAGCCGGGCAGCCACGCTCAGCCACATGGATTTCGACTTGGGCGGTCCATTGCTACCCGATGGGATCACGGCGGTGGATTGCGGCGACCTTCCGATCAACCCGGAGGGCGCCGAGGGTAATCGCGCCGCAATCACGGCCGCCACTCGAACCCTGCTCGACGGCGGGGCCGTCCCCGTCGTCCTTGGTGGCGACGATTCTGTCCCGATCCCGATGTTCCATGCATTTGAGGGACGCGGCGCGTTCACCATTCTACAGATCGACGCTCACATCGATTGGCGCGACGAAGTTCACGGGATCCGACTGGGCCTTTCCTCGCCGATGCGGCGCGCCAGCGAAATGCCCTGGATCGAGCGCATCGTGCAAGTCGGCGCGCGCGCTACGGGGAGTGCGCGCATTTCCGATTATCGCGACGCTCAGGCCTCCGGTGTCACATTCGTTACGGCTCGCGAGATCGCGGCTCGGGGCGTCCGCGCGGCGATTGAAGCCATTCCGATTGATGCGAAACTGATCATTACGCTGGACTGCGACGGGCTTGATCCTTCAATTATCCCGGGCGTCATCGGGCCAGCGCCGGGCGGCCTGACCTACTGGCAAACGATCGAACTCCTGCACGGGGCGGCCCAGCGTGCGCAGTTCGTCGCTTTCGACCTGGTCGAGTATTATCCCGATCGCGACATTCAGCAGCAGGGTGCGCTGGTCGCCGGACGGCTGGTCGCGAACACGATCGGCCTGATCGCTCGACAGCACCGCTGACCCCGAATGGCGAACTCTGGATAACGGCAGTGTCCAGTTCCTGCACGAACCGTCTGCGGTTCATTGCCCGGCGCGCTGTCGGGCGTGCACCCGATGATCGAGACAATGCCGCTCGCGCGCGCACCGGAAGCCTATGCGCGGATGCGAACTGATCGGATGGTCGACGAGTAGCGGATGTGAGCGATCAAGGCAGGCCGATCGGATCGAAGCCGTACTGGCGAAGGATCGCCTGGCCCTGCTCCGACAGCATGAACAAGGCGAAGCGCGCGGCCAATGGATCATCAGACAGGACGATCAGACCGTAGGCCGGGCCGACCGTCAGCGAAGGCGGCAGCCGAACGCTTGCCAGCCCTTGCATGTCCCGCATGACAGCTTGCGCGCTGCTGCAGTAGCCGAGCATCACGTCAGCACGATCGGCAAGGAAGATGCCCTGCACCGCACCTCGTCCCGGCACGAGCGGCTTGCTGTTCGGTCCGCCCACAAGCTGCATGGCCTTCTTCTGCAAGATGGCCTGAGCGCCTGGATGCACCATCTCGGCTCGCGCGAAAACAGCCCAGGCGTAGTCGCCGCCCGGATCGGCGCCGGGCGTGGAGGTGGCCAGCCGCACGGACGGGTCGAGCAGTTTGTCGAGCAGGTTTTCCGACGTCAGGCCAAGGCTCGCTTTTGCCAACGCGCAAAGCCGGTTGCGCGTGAACATCACCACTGACGATCCGCCATGCGAGCGTGCCAGCCGGCGCGGCTGGTCCATGTCGGCGGACGCGAAAACATCAACGTGATCGCCGCGTTCGATCCTTTCGCGCAGCACCCCGGAGGGACCAAATACCGGTGTGGCGACATCGCCCGCTGCGGCAGGAAACGCCTTCACCATGTCGGTGATCGCGGACGTCAGGCTTCCCGCCGCATAGATCCGCAGCGGTTCCGCAACAACGGAGCGAAATGGTATCACGATGGATATGGCAACGAGCACGGCCATGAGTTGTCTGATTCTTTTCGTCACCTGGACCCTCCTGGGGGCTGCCGTTATATCCAGCCCCTCATAGCACGCGCGTCGCCAGGCAGCGATTCCGGAGATCCCATCATGTCAGTAACCGAGCAGACACGCCCGAGCACCAAGTCGCCTCACCATGCGCAGATGCTGATCGGCGGTACCTGGGTGGACAGCCGATCGGGCGACACACTGGATGTCGAGAATCCGGCGAAGCGGCAGAAGATCGCCGACATCCCGCGCGCCGCCGCGGTTGACGTCGATCGTGCGGTGCAGGCGGCCGCGCAAGCGTTCCCGAGCTGGAGCAAGGTGCC
>DATDIC010000063.1:0-2816 GCA_036521275.1 Acetobacteraceae bacterium | reverse complement strand
GGAGAAGCGGTGCTGCCCGGAAGACACGGCAACGATCTATCGTAAGCGCAAGGGGTGGTCGCGCCGGCGGGACGCGGTTAATCCTCGCCACCCGTTGAAGGAGACCAGGCCGATGCACGACAACCTCCCCGCACAGAAATTCAATCGCCGCACGATGGGCCGCCTGCTGGCGGCCGGCAGCCTGATCCCCCTCGCCCTGGCACGCCGCGCCGACGCGCAGCAATCCGTCGGCGCGCCTTCCGGCACCGTGACGATGGAACAGACCGAGGTCAGCCTGCTGGCGAACGCCGGCTGGGGCCGCGGTACGCTCGACTTCCAGGGCCACGCCTACCGGTTTCGCCTGCATAATCTTGGCGTCGGCGGGATCGGATACAGCAAGATGTCGGCGCGCGGCAACGTGTTCGGCCTTTCCAGGCCGGAGGATTTCAGCGGCCTGTACGGGCTGCTCGCGGCCGGCGCGGTCGCCGCCAACGATCAGCTTCGCGGCGGCGTCTGGCTGCAGAATACCAGCGGCGTGCGCATGCACCTGGTCCCGACCCGCCAGGGTTTGGCGCTCAATTTCGGTGCCGACGGGCTGGTGATCCAGTTCGAAAAATAACCAGGCCTTTCACCGTTCGTGGCAATTCAAGAACGTTACCAACGTCAACAACGTCATGGCCGGGGCTTGTTCATGCAGCCAACCGCATAAACGGTGACCCACGCCCGTCATTCCCGCGAAAGCGGGAATCCAGGCCAACTCCCGGAATTTCGCTTCGTCGCCGTCACGCCAGGTCGATCGCGTGCCGCTTGATATCCTCAAGTGAGCAGAAGTTCAGTGCCCCCTGTTCGGTCGCCCGCAACACCACCCGCGGGGCCGCGCCCGCATCCAGCGCCTCCTGCCAGCGCGGCGCGCAAAGGCACCAGCGGTCGCCTGGCTTCAGGCCAGGAAAACCGAACTCCGGGCGCGGCGTGGACAAATCGTTGCCGCTCTCCTTGCTGAACGCCAGGAACTCCGCAGTCATGACCGCGCACACCGTGTGACTGCCGAGATCCTCCGGCCCGGTCTCGCAACATCCGTTGCGAAAGAAACCGGTGACCGGATCGACCGAACAGGCTTCCAGCACCCCGCCCAGCACGTTGCGGGGTAGGCGGCGCCCAGGGCGCCGGCCGGCTTCATCGAACGGCATGATCGTCTCCCAGCGGTTCGACCCGGGCAGCGTTCTAGCGCGGATCGCACGCAAGACGCCATACTGGCCGGATCGGTCAATGGATCAGTCAACAAGGATTGGCGGCAATGGAATATCGACGCGTGGGCCGGTCGGGACTGAAAGTCTCAGAGATCTGCCTGGGGACGATGACCTTCGGCAACGGCACCGACCAACAAGAGGCGGAACGCATCCTCTCGCTCAGCCTGGACGCCGGCGTGAACTTCGTCGACACGGCCAACACCTACAGCGACGGCGCATCCGAAACCATGCTGGGCGAACTGCTGGGCGCGCGGCGGCACGAAATCGTGCTCGCCACCAAGGTGTTCAACCCGACCGGCACCGGACCGAACGACGCCGGCATGTCGCGCCGGCACATCATGCAGGCGGTCGAGGCCAGCCTGCGCCGGCTGCGCACCGATTACCTCGATCTCTATTACATCCATCACGTCGATATACAGACGCCGCTGGACGAGATGCTGCGCGCATTCGACGATCTGACCACCGCCGGAAAGATCCGCTACGCAGCATGCAGCAACTACGAGGCATGGCGCCTGATGGAGGCGCTATGGATCAGCGACACACAGCATTTGGCGCGCTTCATCTGCTACCAGCCGCAATACAGTCTGGTCGTGCGCGACATCGAAGAAGAAATCGTGCCGGTCTGCGAACTGAAAGGACTAGGCGTCGTGGTCTGGTCGCCGCTCGGCGGCGGATTCCTCACCGGCAAATACCAGCCCGGCGAGACCACCCGCGCCGGCGCCCGCTCCGCCGAAGGCTGGGGCTTCCCGATCCGTTTCTTCGCCGCCAACCGCGACGACATCCTGGCCACCCTGCTGCAGGTCGCCGAGCAGGTCGGCAGGTCGCCGGCCCAGGTGGCGCTGCGATGGGTGCTGGACCAGGGCTTCATCACCAGCGCGATCGTCGGCGCCCGCAGCACCACGCAGTTGCGCGATACGCTGCGCGCGGGCGGCTGGCGGCTGCCGGCCGACGCTCTTGCGCAGCTCGACGCGGTCTCAGCCCCACCGCGCCGCTATCCCCGCTCCATGGAAGACACGATGCGCGACCGCCGCGATTCAGCCGTGCGGATGCCAAGCCTGCGCGATTGATAAGGTGCACCGAGGTCCCGCAGGAACGCGGTATGCCGCGCAGGAAGACGGGTATACCAGACGACATTGTGGGCGACCCATCGCCGTCATTCCCGCGAAAAGCGGGAATCCAGGCAACCCTCGGAATTTCCGGGGCTCTCGCCTGGATGCGCACCTTCGCTGGTACGACAGGATCGAGAGTCTTCATCCGCGCTCTGGTTTACCGCGCGCCCGGCGGCGGCACGAAAATCAATACGATGCCCGATTCCGAAGACGGGTATATCAATCGGCCAAAGTACCGGCGAACAGCACCGGCCCTGTTGGTTGCCCGGTCGGCGACCCACCCTTCGGCTCCAGGCTCACCATCAACTGCGTGCGTCCGGCCAGTTGCACCGGCGGATGGGGCACGACAAAACGCTGCGCAACCGCCGGGATCACACCCAACGAGACCGGCCGCGCCGCGCCAGGGGCCAAGGCCCAAAGCTCCAGATCCTTGCCGGCGGCTACCGTGACCGGACCCACCGCGTCCAGGCGCAGCGTTCCG
>DATDIC010000062.1:0-2564 GCA_036521275.1 Acetobacteraceae bacterium | reverse complement strand
CACCGTCGGGCTGCCGCGGGCGAAGCTGGTGTTGTATTCCGGCAATATCTTTCCGGTGCAGAACTGCCGGGAGATGGGGCTGCTCGATGTCGTGCATGAACAGGGCGCGCTGGCCGGCGCGATGGCACTGGCACGCGACCTGGCTGAGAGTGCGCCGTTGTCGCAGCGGGGTTCCAAGCTGACGCTGGAGGCGATCTCGCGCAGCGACGTTGCCGCCCGCCAGGACGATATCCTGGCGGCACAGGCACGCGCTGCCGGCAGCGAGGATTATCGTGAAGCGACGCAGTCTTTCATCGAGAAGCGCCGGCCGGTGTTCCGGGGGCGGTGAATGGACGCGGTTGCGCTCGTCCCCGGCAAGTTCCGCGACCCGGCGCTGACCGCGAAGGGCGAGCGCCGGGCCTGGGTGAAGCTGCGCGAGCTGGAGACGCTGTGGTTCAATACTGGTACCCTGTGCAACCTGACCTGCCGGCATTGCTACATCGAGTCCTCACCGCGCAATGACCGGCTGATCTACCTGACGCGCGACGAGGTGCGGGACTATCTGGACGAGATCATCGCCGACGGGCTGCCGACCCGGCTGATCGGTTTCACCGGCGGCGAGCCGTTCATGAACCCGGATATCATCGGCATGCTGGAAGACGTGCTGGCGCGCGGCTTGCGGGCGCTGGTGCTGACCAATGCGATGCGGCCGATGCAGAAGCTGCGGGCGCCTCTGTTGGCATTGCGCGAGACGTTCGGCGATCGGCTGACGTTGCGTGTTTCGCTGGACCACTACGGCGCGCCGGTGCACCAGGCGGAGCGCGGCAAGCGAAGCTGGAAGCCGACGATCGACGGGCTGGTCTGGCTGGCGCGCAACGGGTTTTCCATCGATGTTGCCGGGCGGCGATTTACCGATGAGCCTGAAGCGGAGGTTCGTGCCGGCTTCGCGCGCCTGTTCGCCGAGCTGGGCGTGGCGGTGGATGCGTTTGATCCGGTTCGGCTGATGCTGTTTCCGGAGATGGATGCGGTGCGCGATGTGCCGGAGATTACCGAAGCGTGCTGGGGGATTCTGGGGCGGTCGCCGGACAGCGTGATGTGCGCGAGCGCGCGGATGGTGGTGAAGCGGCGGGATGCGGCGGCGCCGGTGGTGCTGGCGTGCACGCTGCTGGCGTATGACGAACGGTTTGAACTCGGGCGGACGCTGGCGGAAGCGTCGCGGCCGGTGCCGCTGAACCATCCGCACTGCGCAAGTTTCTGCGTGCTGGGCGGGGCGGCGTGCAGCCGGGGGTAGGGTGAGCTTGCTGGCGACCGGGCCTGAAGTCCGCTGCGGCTGGTGGCCAATTTCTTCGGGCGGCGTGTGTGGTTGATGAGCCTGCGAGAAAGCGGTTTGTAGTTACGTTGGGTCCTATACGTGCCGTTGGAGGGGGTGACGCTCCCTGGTCATGCTCGCGATTGCATGGGCAGGCGTTGGATTCCCACTTTCGCGGGAATGACGGGGGTGACGGGGATGTCGTGGGAATGATGGGGAACGGGAGTGGGTCTACATTGAAACAACAGAAACTATTTGCTTGGAGGCGGTACGCGTCCTGTTGGCAACCGCCGGCGGGCCGGGCGAGGGCGCAATAGTTCATGGGCTACCTGACCTCACGCGCGCAAGCTTAGCGAGGCAAGGAAACCATGGTGCTCAGGCGTGGGGTAGCTGACCACTCCCATGCGGAGGTCCGGACATCGTGCCGTGACTGGCAGCTCGCCGTCGCCGCCGGAGGCCTGTAAGGCTGCTGTAAGCTAACGGGGCTATCGGGGTTTTGCGTTTCGCTGGAGAGACCTGTGAGCCCCGTCCGCCGTCTTTACCTGCCGCTCGCGGCGCTTTTTGCGCTACCGCTGGCGGCCTCTGCCGCGATCCCGCTGCGCGGAATCATGCACGCCTGGCGTGCGGACACACGGAGTGCGCACGACATGCTGGCGGGCCGCGCCGCCTTCGATCCACAGATCATGCGGAAGGTGCTCAACGATTACGCCAGCCGGTCCAGCCGGGTGATGGCGGCCATCACGATGTCGGACGCCGAGGCGCGCGCCTTCCGCGCGGGCTTCGTCCGGCTGCAATCGGACGCCCTGGCGGCGTCCGGCGATCTCGGCCAGCGCACCAAGCTCAAGGCGGATTTCGCCCGTATCGCCGGCGACTGCAGCGCGTGCCATGATCACTTCCGTAACTAGGGCGCCCCCCATGCATGATATCGAGCATGGCGCCGCCGAGTGGCGGGCGCCGGTCGCGAGCCCGAATGCACGCCATGCCCCTGCGCATGCCTATCGCTCAGCGACCACGCGCGTCCTGCACCTCCTGCTTTTGCTGATCGTGCTGCATCAACTAATTGGCAGCGAGTTCATGGGGCGGCCCTTCCCTGGCGAGGCGCCAGGCACAGTCTGGCTGCTGCACGAATGGGTTGGACTCGCCGGGTTTGGCGTGGTGGCGGGTTTCTGGATCTGGACACTGGTGCGGCGAGGTGAGACGGCGCTCGGGCGCCTGTTTCCGTGGTTTTCCGCAAGCGGGATCGCCGCCGTGTTTGCCGACCTCGTCGCGCAGTTGC
>DATDIC010000061.1:0-9896 GCA_036521275.1 Acetobacteraceae bacterium | reverse complement strand
AATCCCCGCACGCCGGCCGGCACACTCCGCCATCAACGGACAAATACCACAGGCCGGTGACGCCGGCGTGCAGACCGTGGCACCCAGATCGAACAGGGCCTGGGCGAAATCGGACGGCCGGCTCGCTGCCTCGGGTTCCTCCGCGAGCCGCGCGGCTGCCGCACCGATGGCGGCCTTGGCCCCCGGCAAGGGCGCGGTGATCGCCAGTACCCGCGCCAGCACACGTTCCACATTGCCGTCGACGGGCACGCCCGGCCGACCGAACGCGATGGCGGCAATCGCCGTCGCCGTGTACGGCCCGATGCCAGGCAACGCCCGCAGCCCTCCGGCATCGGTGGGAAATCCGCCGGCTGCCGCCACTTTCCCAGCACAGGCATGCAGGTTGCGCGCCCGCGCGTAGTACCCAAGTCCGGCCCAAGCGGTCAGAACCTCGTCCAGCGACGCCGCCGCCAATGCCTCGATCGTGGCGAAGCGACTGACGAACCGCTCGAAGTAGGGTATGGCGGCGGTTACGGTCGTCTGCTGCAGCATGACCTCGCTCAGCCATACCCGATACGGGTCCGGTGTCTCGCCAGCGCCGGCTCGCCAGGGCAGAGTACGGCGATGCCGGTCATACCAGGCCAGCAGAGATGCGCCGAAACTGGGAAAGGACATGGTCACCCGTATGGCGGTCCCCGAACGACGCGTCTATGGCCCGCAATCCCTCGGCGGATTGCTGCCGCGCATCACCCGCCCGGCCTTCCGGCGCCACTCGCCGGCCGCCGCCCAGCTCATGGCGGATTGGGCCGACATCATCGGTCCCGCCCTGGCCGCCGTCACCGCACCGCGCCGGCTCGTCTCCGGCACGCTCACCCTGGCCTGCTCGGGGCCGATCGCGCTCGAGCTGCAGCATCTCAGCACCGAGCTGATTGCCCGCCTCAACGGCCAGCTCGGCAGCCAGACGGTGCATCGGCTCCGCTTCGTGCAAACCGCGCCACCACCCGCCGCGACTGCAGCCGCCACCCGCCCCGTCGACCCGGCTGCACACCGTGCCGCTGAAGCTTCCGTCGCGCACCTGCCCGCCGGGCCGCTCCGAGAGGCTTTGGCCAACCTCGGCGGCGCGGTGCTGGGCCAGCTCTCGACCTCAGCCCAAGGACAGAGGTAGAATGCAACATATAGAGGGTATCATGACGTTCCAGCGCCGCCGCCTACTACAGCTTGTTGCCGCCGGCCTCGCCACCCCGGCCCTGGCCCACGCCGCCGGTCCCACAGCGGCCGGTCCCACGACGGCCAGTCCCACTGGCGCCGGTCCAACTGCGGTGCAGACCGCCGCCTGGGAATCGGAACGCTTCGTCGGCAGCCCCCAGGCCAAGACCACGGTCGAGGAATATTTCTCCCTCACCTGCACGCACTGCGCCCGCTTCGCCCAGACCACCTTCCAGCAGATCCACAAGAACCTGATCGACCCCGGCAAAGTGCGCTGGGTATTCAAAGACTTCCCGCTCGACCGGATCGCATTGCAGGCAGCCATGGTGGCCCGCGCCCTCCCGCCCGACCGCTACGAACCGTTCGTCCTCGCGCTGTTCGCCAGCCAGGATCGCTGGGCCTTCGCCCAGGGCGTCGATTACACCAAGGAGCTGTGGAACATGGCCGCACTGGCGGGGATGAACCGTGCCACGTTCGATGCCGCGACCGCCGATACCGACCTGCAGAACTGGATCGTGGCGCAGCAGAACCAGGCCGAACAGAAATACAAGATCGACGCGACTCCGAGCTTCGTGGTCAACGGCCAGAAATATTCCGGCGAGATGAGCTACGACGAATTCGTCAAGCTGCTGCCGGGCGTCTCCTGATACGGAGTAGCTTTTGCCGGTTCGCTTCTCCCGCCTGCGCATCGCCGGATTCAAGAGCTTCGCCGAACCGGCCACGGTGGAGATATTCCCCGGCCTGACCGGCATCGTCGGCCCCAACGGCTGTGGCAAGTCCAACGTGGTCGACGCCCTGCGCTGGGCCATGGGGGAAGCCAGCGCCCGCAATCTGCGCGGCGGCGACATGGACGACGTGATCTTCGCCGGTACCGTGGGCCGCCCCTCCCGCAATATCGCCGAGGTCGCGCTGATCCTGGACGAGGCGGCTGGCGTCGCCCCGCCGCCCTTCCACGAGCAGCCCGAGCTGGAGATCACCCGCCGCATCGAGCGTGGGACCGGCAGCGCCTTCCGCGTCAACGGGCGAGAAGTGCGCGCGCGCGACGTGCAGACCCTGTTCGCCGATCTCGCCTCTGGCGCCCGCACCTCGGCGATCGTCAGCCAGGGCCGCATCGGTGCCCTGGTGGCCAGCCGCCCGGAGGAACGCCGCGCCGTGCTGGAGGAAGCCGCCGGCATCACCGGCCTGCACGCCCGCCGTCACGAGGCCGAACTGAAGCTGCGCGCCGCCGAGGCCAACCTGGCCCGCGCCGAGGACCTGCGCGGACAACTGGAGACCCAGCTTGCCGGCCTGAAGCGCCAGGTCCGCCAGGCCAGCCGGTACCGCAACCTGTCCGGTGCCATCCGCCAGGCGGAGGCCGAACATCTCTCCATCCAGCAGGCGCGCGCCGAAACCGCCCGCACCGCCGCCCACGCCGCCCTCCTCAGTTCTCGCCAGGCCGTGGATGCAGCCGGCATCGAAGTTGCCGCGGCGAACGAACAGGCAACCCGGCTGGCGAACGGCCTGGCGCCCCTGCGCACCGCCGAGTCGGACTCGCGTACCGTGCTCGAACGCTGCCGGATGGCCCAGGAACAGGTTGCCGCGGCCGAGGGCCGGGCCAAAATTGCCCTGGCCGATGCCGAGCGCCGGCTCGCTCAGCTCCGCAACGACCTCGCCCACGCCGAACAGCTCAGCCGGGATGCCGCCATCGCCGAAGCCCGCCTGGCCCAGGAAGACGCGGCCCTGGCCGAGGCCGGACAGACATTCCCGGCTCGCACCGAGGCCGCCGAGCAAGCTGCCCTGCAAGCCGCGGATGCGGCACGCGAAGCGGAAGCCGCCGCCAACCGCGCCACCGAAACCGCCGCCGCCGCCGCCGCCCGCGTCCAGGCAGCGACCCAGGAGCTGGCCGCGGCCGAGCAGCGCGCCCGCCGCCTTTCCGGCCAGCACGCGGCCATCTTGCAGGAACGCGACCGCGTCCGCCTGCAGGCGATCGATCCAGCCCGGCTCGCTGCCGGCGTCGCCGAACGGGACACCGCTGCCGCCAGTCTTGCGGAGCTGCGCACCCAGCTCGAGCTGGCCGAGCAGCATCACGCCGCCGCCCAGTCCGCCCTCGCCGACGCCCGCACCCGCCAGAGCGCCGCCGATTCGCTGCGCGCCCGGCTGGCCGCGGAGACCCGCGCACTGGCCGATGTCCTGGCCGTAAAGGATGACGAGCAATGGCCGCCGATGGTCGATGCGCTCGCCGTCCCTCCGGGCCTGGAGGCCGCACTCGGTGCCGCGCTGGGCGAGGAACTCACCTCCGCCGCCGATCCCGCCGCCGCCCGGCATTGGCGCGATCTGCCGGCCTTCGATCCGCCGCCGGCGCTGCCCGCCGGCGCCGAACCGCTGGGCAGCCTGGTCGGCGCCCCGGCGGCGCTCGGGCGGGCGTTGTCGCAGATCGGCCTGGTCCCCGACGAAAGTACCGGCGACGCGGCGCAGAGCCGGCTAGCCCCCGGCCAATGCGTGGTGTCGCGCGACGGAGCGGTCTGGCGCTGGGACGGTTACACGATCCGCGCCGGCACCCCGACCGCCGCCGCGGTTCGCCTGCGCCAGCGCAACCGGCTGAGCGCGCTCCGCGCCGAGCTGGCCGACGCCGAAACCACTGCCGCAGCGGCAACCGCCGCCCGCGCACAGGCCGAATCCGCCGAACGCACCGCCGCCACCGCAGGACAGCAAGCCCGCACCGCTCGCCGCGATGCCGAGACCAGGCTCGACCGCGCCCGCACCGCCGCCGCGCAACTGGAAGCCCAGGCCGCCACCGCCGCTGCCCGCCTGGCCGCCGTGGAACAGCAGCTCGCGCGCCTGGAGCCGGACCGCGCCGAGGCCGACGCCGCTCTGGAACGCGCCCGCACCGGGCACGCCGCCCTGCCCGACCCGGCCACGCTGCGGACCGCCATGGAGCAGGCGCGCACGATTTTGGTCCAGGCCCGCGACGCCGAAACCCAGGCGCGCGCCGAGCTCGAGGCGCTCCGCCGCGACCAGCAGGCCGCCGCCGCCCGACGCCAGGCAATTGCCGCCGAGCGCGACGCCTGGCAGCAGCGCGCCACCGATGCGACGCACCGGGTCGCCGACCTGACCACCCGTGGCCAGCACGCCGCAGCCGAGCACGCCAGCCTGGCAGCGATTCCCGCCCAGGCCGCCGAGCAGCGCCAGCAGGCCGCGTCAGACCTGGAAGCCGCACAAGCTGCCCACCGCCGCGCCGCCGCCGAGCTTGCCGAAGCCGTGAAGCTCTCGGCCGAAGCCGACCGTGCGGCCCGCTCCGCCGACGCGGCGCTGGCGGTCGCGCGCGAAGCGCTGGTGCGGGCCGAAGGCATCGCCACCCAGGCCGATCATGCCTGGGGCACCATCGCCGAACATATCCTGCAACGGCTGGGCGACGCGACCGCGCTGCCCCCGCTATCCGCCGACCTCACCCCCGAAACCGAGGAAAAAGCCCGCAAGCGCCATGAGCGGCTGCTCAAGGAACGCGAGGAAATGGGCCCGGTGAACCTGCGCGCCGAGCTGGAAGCCGCCGAGATCGAGCAGCAGATCGCCGCCATCGAGCGCGAGCGAGAGGAGATCGGCACCGCCGTCGCCCGTCTCCGCGGCTCGATCGGCCATCTCAACCGGGAAGGGCGGGAACGCCTGACCGCCACCTTCGAGCAGGTGGATCGCCACTTCCAGGCACTGTTCACCCGCATGTTCGGCGGCGGTCGGGCGCATCTGGCGCTGGTCGGCTCCGACGATCCGCTGGAAGCCGGGCTGGAGCTGTACGCCCAGCCGCCCGGCAAGAAACTCTCCAGCCTGTCGCTGCTATCCGGCGGCGAGCAGGCCCTGACCGCGCTTTCGCTGATCTTCGCGGTGTTCCGCTGCAATCCCGCGCCGGTCTGCGTACTGGACGAGGTGGACGCGCCGCTCGACGACGTGAACGTGGACCGGTTCTGTCACCTGTTGGAAGACGTATCGCGCGAGACCGAGACCCGCTTCATGGTGGTCACTCACCACCCACTGACCATGGCGCGCATGGACCGGCTGTACGGCGTCACCATGCAGGAACGCGGGGTCTCCCGGTTGCTCTCCGTCGATCTAACGACAGCAACGGAAATGGCCGAGCCGGCCCGGATGGCAGCGGAATAGTCCCGTCACCCCGCACCCCTCCCGTCATTCCCGCGAAAGCGAACCCCTCTCCCCGCAGATACCGACCCCCGTTTGCCAGACGAACAGCGAATCTGCCCGCTCCTCGCGCCCCGGCAAACGACGAAACACAACAGAAACACCTTGGATACAAACCCGGCTTACCTGTACACTTAACCGTTAACTGGTCCAAAAAGGAGTTCGGCTATGACCGTAAGCAAGCGCTTCGGTGCCGCGGCTGCGGTGCTTGGCCTGGCCGCTGTCGGGACGGCAGCGCTTCCAGGCTCCGCGAACGCGTGGTGGGCTCGCGGCGGATGTTGCTGGGGCGGCGGAGTTGGGTTCGGCGTCGTGCTGCCGCCCGTGGTCGTGGCGCCTCCGCCCGTCTATGTGGCACCGCCGGTCGTGTATGCTCCGCCGCCTCCGCCGGCCTATTACGGCTACGGCGCGCCGGCGCAGCACTACTGGATTCCAGGGGCTTGGCGCGGCGGCTACTGGGTCCCCGGCCACTGGAGCTGAAGACCCAGCCCGCCTGAACGACCCGCGCATAAGGCACCATCACGCCGGCGCCGGTGATCCCTCCGCCGCCCCGGCAACCGCGCATTCACCTCGCCGTTAAAATTAACGTCGAAGCGCAGGAGGGCGGGCGATGGCGAAGCATCCCGATACGGATCGGTTCGGCGGCCCCGGCAGCAGCCATCAGGATCGCACGCAACCGGACGCCACCGACCAACCCACCGGGCACAAAGGTGGCGGCCTGCGGCGCGGCACCGGCGCGCCCCCGGACACACCCACCAATTCAGAATACAGCCGTGTCTCCGGTGGAGGCGGCGAACGCGACCGCCACCACACCCACGATCCGAAACAGCAGAGCTGACCCGCTCACCTTTCGCGACTATTCCGGCAGGATCGCCACCGCGCGGGTCCATCCGGCGGATCCGCGATGGACTTTCACCGGAAAACAGACCACCTCGAATCCGTCGGGCGGAAGCTGTTCCAGATTGTGCAGCTTCTCCAGATGCGAATAGCCGATCTCCCGCCCCGCCCGGTGACCTTCCCAGATCAGGCTCGCATCGCCACTACGAGCCACCCGGTCACGGGTGAAACTGAATGGCGCGTCCCAGCTCCACCCGTCCGTTCCCACCAGCCTTACGCCGCGTTCCAGCAGCCATAGCGTCGCGGCCTTTCCCATCCCGCAGCCGGCATCCACATAATCGGCCTCGCCGTACCTGGTCCCGGCCCGTGTGTTGACCAGCACGATCTCCAGCGGGCGCAGCCTGTGCCTGATACGCTCCAACTCCGCCTCCACATCCCCCGGCGACGCGACATAGCCATCCGGCAAATGGCGGAAATCCAGTTTCACGGCGGGCTGGAAGCACCATTCCAGCGGCACCTCGTCGATCCGCCACGAGGGCTCGCCGCCCGGCACCAGCGCGTGATTCATCGAGGAGAAATAATGGTACGGCGCGTCCAGGTGCGTGCCGTTATGCGTGCTGATCTGCACCCGCTCCACCGCGGCATATTCGCCCTGCGGAAGCTGCTCCACCGCGACGCCCATATACTGCGCCATTGCCGGCGCGGTCTGGTGATGATCGAGATACTCGATCTGCGGCAGCATGTGCGGCGGATCGCTGGCGATCCCCGCCTTCAAAGGCACCGAAATATCGATCAATCGACGTGGCATGCCGTTCCTCCTGCTTCCGCCGTGCGCGCCCTGAGCACGCCCCCCGGGCGCCCCAGCCTTCACTGAACCGCTGCCGACTCCCGCTTGCCACCAGCATCGTTGTCCATCGCCGGATGAACGGGTGGAAAGTTGGACGAATTTGCCCGGAGTGGCGCATGCTCCGGCCATAATACCAACGGGAGGCGGACGATGGGATTCAGCAGGCTGGCAGCTAATGTCCCCGCTGCGATGCTTGCGGCGTTGCTGGCGGCGCCAACCAGCGCGAAGACGCTGGTCTATTGCTCCGAGGGCAGCCCGGAAGGGTTCACGCCCGCCTTGTATACCTCCGGAACGACCTTCGACGCGACGTCGCGGCAAATCTTTAACCGCCTGGTGGAATTCAAGCGCGGCACCGTCGATCCCGTGCCCGGGCTCGCGGCGTCCTGGGACATCAGCGCGGACGGACTGACCTACACGTTCCATCTGCGGCACGGGGTGAAGTTCCACACCACGCCTTGGTTCACGCCAACGCGCGACTTCGATGCCGACGATGTGCTGTTCAGCTTCAACCGGCAATGGAAGCCGGAAGACCCGTGGCACAGCGTTTCGCATAGCAATTTCTCATATTTCAACAGCATGGCCTTGCCGCAGCTTCTCAAGTCCATCAGCAAGGCGGACGATTATACCGTGGTCTTCACACTGAACCGTCCGGAAGCGCCGTTCATCTCGGAGCTGGGGATGGATTTCGCGTCGATCCAATCGGCGGAATTCGCCGACAAGATGATGAAGGCGGGAACACCGGAGAAGTTCGATCATTTTCCGGTCGGCACCGGTCCGTTCGTGTTCGTGAATTACCAGCCGGATTCGGTCATCCGTTATGCCGCGAACCCGGATTACTGGAACGGCCGACCGAAGATCGACAACCTGGTGTTCGCGATCACGCCCGACCCCTCGGTACGCTTTGCCAAGCTGAAAGCCAACGAGTGCCAGATCATCGCATTGCCGAACCCGGCCGACCTGCCGGCCATGAAGGCCGATCCGAACCTGAAAGTGCTCAGCGGGCCGGCGCTCAATATCGGATATTGGGCGTTCAACACCGAGAAGAAGCCGTTCGACGATGCACGCGTGCGCCGCGCTATGGCGATGGCGATCGACAAGAAGGCGATCCTGCAGTCGGTGTATCTCGGCACCGGGGTGAACGCGGTGAACCTGATCCCGCCGAATCTCTGGTCCTATAACAGCGCGGTGAAGGACTATCCGTACGATCCGGCGCAAGCAAAGAAGCTGTTGGCCGACGCCGGCTATCCGAACGGATTCTCCACCGACATCTGGGCCATGCCGGTACAGCGGCCGTACAATCCGAACGCCAAGCGCATGGCGGAGTCGATTCAGGCCGACCTGGCGAAGATCGGAGTCACCGCCCGGATCGTCACCTATGAATGGGGTGAGTATCTGAAACGGGTGCAGGAGGGCGACCACCAGACAGTGCTGCTCGGCTGGAGCGCGGATATCGGCGACCCGGATAATTTCTTTTACGTGCTGCTGAGTTGCGAGGCGGCCAAAGCCGGGTCGACCACCCGGTGGTGCAACAAGGATTACGATGATCTGGTAACGCGAGCCAAGCAACTGACCACCCGGGAACAGCGGACGCCATTGTATGAACAGGCGCAGGTGATCATGAAGCAGGAGTCGCCGCTGGTGACCATCGCGCATTCGGTGGTCAGCGTGCCGATGCGGAAGGATGTAGTCGGCTTCCAGCTCAGCCCGCTGGGCTCACCGCATTATTTCGATCAGGTGGATCTGCTCCCTGCATCTGAAAAGAAATGACGCTCCCAATACCCAGACCGGATCGAACGTAACCCACGTTCGTCATACTCGCGAAAAGCGGCAATCCAGGCACGCCCGGGAGTTTCGTGGGCCCCGCCTGGATGCCTGCCTTCGCGGCAGGACGGATCTTAAAGTCCGCGCGGGTTGGTATAATCAATTGAGCAGTAAGCCCCGCCCATGAAGCGCTCCTCGATCGGGTCGTCGCTGACCTTGCCGCCCAACTGCCCGGCAAACGGGTCGGCGCTGTCCTGCGGCGCCCAGCCGATCTTCTCACGTGCATCGTTGCGCCACCAGGTCATGCGGCTGTTCTTCGAAGCGCCCCAGATCACCTCACAACCGACGCGTTCCGTCAGCACGCAGCGTGTCACCAGCCGCGCCAGATCGGCATAAGATAGCCACGTCGCCAGCATCCGCGCGTTGGTCGGTTCCGGAAAACTGGAGCCGATCCGGATGGAGACGCTTTCCACCCCGTGCTTCATCCAATAAAGCCGGCCCATCAACTCGGCATATGCTTTCGACAGCCCATAATATCCGTCCGGCATCAACTGCGTGTCCGCGTCGATCGTCTCGGAACGCTCGTGGAATCCGATCGCGTGGTTGGAGGAAGCAAAGACGACCCGCGCCTTCTCTCGCCGGGCGGCTTCGTAGATGTGATACAGGCCACGGATATTGGGGCCCAGCACCTCCTCGAACGGCTTCTCGGTCGAAACCCCGCCGAAATGCAGGATTGCCCCACACCCCTCGGCCAGCCGCAGCATCGTCACCCCGTCATTCAGGTCGGCGCGGGTGAACTGCGCTCCGGCGGGCACATTGTCCGGAAATGGCATTATGTCCGTCAGCCGCAGCGTCCACCCTTGCGCCGACAAGGCACGGGTCAGCGCGCGGCCGAGATTGCCGGAAGCGCCGGTCAGCAGCACCGGTTTGGCAGGCTTGTCGCTCATCAGTCGTTCTCCCCTGCATCGCGTTGGTGGCGGCATCATGCGTGGGATCGGGCGGGGTGCACAGGTCCGGCTCGCGGTCAGAGCCCAACGTGGCGGTTAGCGGTTTATCGACGGCTTCCATCGATAACGGAACAAGGCAGCATGCCCGACACGCC
>DATDIC010000060.1:0-2529 GCA_036521275.1 Acetobacteraceae bacterium | reverse complement strand
CGCTTCAATCAGCAGCGCTACGTGAATATCTGGCCGCGCCCGGTGCAGCAACCGCATCCGCCGATCTGGATTCCCGGCGGCGGATCGGTGGAGACATGGCAGTGGTGCGCGGAGATGGATTACGTGTACTGCTACCTGTCCTATTACGGCTACAAGGCCGGGCAGGCGACGATGTCCGGCTTCTGGAACGAAATGGCGCGGTTGGGCAAGGACCGCAATCCGTACCGCGCCGGCTTCCTGCAATTCGTCGGCGTCGGCGAAAGCCGCCAGCACGCGTTCGATCTCTATTCGGAAGCCGCCGAGTATTTCTATGGCCGCTGCCTGCATGTCGATGCGCGCTGGGCCACGCCGCCGGGCTACGTCTCGGAAGCGAGCCAGCGGGTCGGCATCCAAAGCCAGATCCAGCAGGCGGCAGGGGCGAACGTGCTCGGCTCCACGTCCGGCACCCGCTTCGCGTCGGTGGCGCGCGAGATGGATGCGATCGTTGACAAGGGCTACGTCATCATCGGCTCCCCGGATGAAGTGGCGGAGCAGATCCGCGAAGTCGCGACCAACCTGAATGTCGGGCACCTGATGCTGCTGCTGCAGTTCGGCAACATGGGCAAGGAGCTCTGCCGCTATAATACCAGGCTGTTTGCCGAGCAGGTGATCCCGAAGGTGAAGGACATGTTCGACGAATGGGACGATCGCTGGTGGCCCCGCCCGATGGCGGCGGAGCAGCGCGCGGAAATCCCCGCCTTCGCACCCCGCATGGCGGCGGAATGACATCCGGGGCGCGACCCTGCCGGTCATCGGTTCATCGTAGCTGACCAGGAGCGGAGATTGACGGAACCTGAAACCTCCACCGTTGACGTGAACGGTTCTTCTGTCCGTGTCTGGCGCAAGGGCTCCGGCCCGAAGCTCGGCTTCCTTGCCGGGCTCGGCGGCCTGCCGCGATGGACACCCTTCCTGGATGCGCTGGCCGAAAAGCGCAGCGTGATCGTGCCCTCATTGCCAGGGTTTCCCGGCGGCGATCGCGGCCACGCCATGCTGGACACGCATCTGGACTGGCTGCTGGCGGTCCGCGACATACTGGCGAAAAGCGACCTGCTCGGTGCCGATCTTGCCGGCAGTTCGATCGGCGGGTCGCTGGTCGCCGAAATGGCCGCGCTGTGGCCGAGCGCGGTTCGCCGGATCTCGTTGATTGCGCCGTTCGGCTTGTTCGATGAAAAACAGCCGCCCACCGATCCGTGGGCACAGCGCCCCGACGCCATACCCGGCCTGATGTGCGCCGATCCGGAGATCTGGAAGGCGCTGAAAGCTGTGCCCGAGGGCGCCAATTCGATCGAATGGCCGATCGAGCAGACCCGCGCCAACGAAGCGGCAGCTCGCATCTTCTGGCCCCTGGGCAATACCAAGCTGGAGAAACGCCTTCCGCTGATCGAAGCCCCGACGTTGCTCATTTGGGGCGAGCAGGACCGCATCATGCCGCGCAGCTACGCCGATCGCTTCCGCCAGGAGATCCACGGCACCACCGAACTGCGCGTGATCGAAGGTGCCGGGCATCTCGCGGAACTGGACCGCCCCCGGGACGTCGCGGACGCGATCCTCGGCTGGACGGCGAAGGAGTCTGCGCATGCCGCTTGATGCCGACAATCTGCTGGTGCTGGAAATGATCCGCGCGTCCGGCCGCCCGCCATTCGAGACACTCACGCCGGCCGAAGCGCGCCAGGCTTACGCCGCCAGCCGCGCAGTATTGCAGCCGGACCCGGAAGACGTGGCCGAGGTGCTCGACTTCTCGGCGCCCGGACCGCACGGGGACATACCGCTGCGGCTGTATCGCCCGCGCGGTGCCGGCACCGAACAACTGCCAGGCCTGGTGTATTATCACGGTGGCGGATGGTTGCTGGGCGACATCGACTCGCATGACGTGATCTGCCGGCGGCTGGCGAACGCGGCACGCTGCGTCACCGTCTCGGTCGATTACCGCATGGCGCCGGAAAACAAGTTCCCCGCCTCGGTGGAGGACTGCGCCGCTGCAACAAGCGCGATCATCGCGCAGGCGGCGTCGCTCGGCATCGACCCCAACTGCGTCGCGGTCGGCGGCGATTCGGCCGGTGGCAACCTGGCCGCCGTCATGGCGCTGATGGCGCGGGATGGCACGTTGCCGCCGATCGCCTTCCAGCTTCTCGTCTATCCGGCGACGGACATGACGATGAGCACGGTTTCATCGCAGACGATCACGGATGGCGTGCCGCTGACCTCGAAGACGATGAAATGGTTCATCGATCATTACATGCGCAGCGCCGCCGACATGATGGACTGGCGCGCATCCCCGGCGCGCGCGGTCAGCCTGGCCGGAACTGCGCCGGCGCTGGTCATCACCGCCAGCTTCGATCCGTTGCGCGATGAGGGCATCGACTATGCACGGCGGCTGGACCGGGAAGGCGTGCGCGTGTCGCATCTGCATTTCTCCGACCAGATGCACGGGTTCCTCAGCATGGGCCGCATCATCCGCGCTGCCGACATTGCGCTGGATACGATGGCGGC
>DATDIC010000059.1:0-3108 GCA_036521275.1 Acetobacteraceae bacterium | reverse complement strand
CCGGCGCGTGTGCGGGAGAAATGCGCACCGGGCTGGCGCGACTCGCATTCCTGCATTGTCTCCCGCTGCGGGATGCGCCATGGTGCCCTGGTCCCGGGCATCCGGCGCGGGAGAGTGCGGCGTTATGGCCGCCGCCGAAGGCGCAACCGGCCCCCGGAAACGCTCAGGTACCAGGGACCGCGCCGGGAATCGAGACCTCTGGAAAGCCGGCCAGGTGCCACTGACGCCAGGCCGCACCGACGAAGTAAGGCATTCGGCCAGACTCTGGACGAAGGCTGAATCTTTCAGGTAGCCGCGACAGAGGGGGGTCAGGTTCGGTGGGCAATCCCGCCCACGAAAGGCCCTGACCGCCGGAGTTGCCGCTTGGTTGAAAACGCACTGCTCGACGACCCCACGCCGGAAGCCCTGCGGCTCACTCCGCTCGATGCCTGGCACCGCGCCCAAGGCGCCCGCATGGTGCCGTTTGCCGGGTATGCAATGCCCGTCCAGTACCGCGGGGTCATCGCCGAGCATCAGCACTGTCGCGCTCAGGCGGCGCTGTTCGATGTCTCCCACATGGGTCAGGCGATCGTTACCGGCGCCACGGCGGCGGCGGCCCTGGAACGGCTGGTCCCTGGCGATATCGCCAGCCTCAAGCCGGGCCGGCAGCGTTACACCCTGCTCACTAATGAAGCCGGCGGGATCATCGACGACCTGATGATCGCCAATTTGGGCAATGAGCGGCTGTTTGTCGTCGTGAACGCTGCCCGCAGATCGGTTGATCTGCCTCATATTGCCGCGGCCATGCCGGACTCGGTGCAACTGACGGCGATGGAGGATCGCGCCCTGCTGGCCGTGCAAGGGCCGCAGGCGGCGGCCGCACTTGGCCGCCTTTGCCCGGCGGTCACCGCCCTGCCCTTCATGGGCGTCATCGAAGCCTCCGTGTCCGGCCTGCCCTGCATCATCTCGCGCTCCGGCTACACCGGCGAAGACGGGTTCGAACTCTCCGTGGCCGCTGGCGATGCCGAACGACTCGCGAGCGTGCTGACGGATCAGCCGGAGGTCGCCCCCGCGGGCCTGGGCGCCCGCGATTCGCTGCGCCTGGAAGCCGGCCTGTGCCTATACGGAAATGATATCGACGAACTCACCACGCCCGTGGAAGCCGGGCTGATGTGGGTGGTCGGCAAGCGCCGCCGTGCCGCCTGGGACTTTCCCGGCGCGGTCGCCATCCGCGATCAGCTCGAAACCGGCTTTCCACGGCTGCGGGTCGGCATCCGGCCCGAGGGGCGTGCCCCGGCCCGCGCCGGTACCGAAATTGTCGCAGATGACGGCACCGCGGCAGGCACCGTCACGTCCGGCGGCTTCTCGCCGACGCTGAACGCGCCCATCGCCATGGGTTACGTGCGCCGCGATCTTGCCGCCGAAGGCACGGGATTGCACCTGATGATACGCGGTAAGCCGATGCCGGCCGCGGTCGTGCCGATGCCGTTCGTACCACATCGTTACATCCGTTAGCCGTTGGAGGAACACGCATGTCCCTCAAGCCAAATCCCGACCGTACCGGTCACGAGACCCGCTATACCCGCGACCATGAATGGGTGCGTCTTGACGGCGACACCGTCACCGTCGGCATCACCGAACACGCTCAGGAGCAGCTCGGCGACCTGGTATTTGTGGAGCTGCCGGAGATCGGCCGCGAGGTGGAGACAGCGGACGCCCTCGCCGTGGTGGAGAGCGTCAAGGCTGCCTCCGACGTGTATGCGCCACTGGCCGGCAAGGTGATCGAGACCAACCAGGCCATCGTCGATGACCCGTCCGTGGTCAATTCCGATCCTGAAGGTGAAGGTTGGATGTTCCGGCTGGAACTGTCCGACCCGGACATGTTCGAAACGCTGCTCGATGAAGCCGGGTATCGCGAACACCTGGAGAGCCTGTAATGGATCAGCTCGCGGAGCTGACCGCGCTGGAAGCCGCGGACAGTTTCGTCGCCCGTCACATCGGCCCATCGGAAGCCGAAATCGCCGATATGCTGAGCGAGCTTGGGGCGGCGACCCTATCTGATATCGCGGCGAAGGCCGTGCCTGGCACGATCCGCAGCAATCGCCCGCTCGATCTGCCGCCGCCGATCGACGAGGCCGGCGTGATAGCCGAGCTGAGCGGATTGGCGGCAAAGAATATGTCGGTGAAGTCGCTGATCGGTATGGGCTATCACGGCACCCACACGCCGCCGGTGATCCTGCGCAACGTGCTGGAGAACCCCGGCTGGTACACCGCCTACACGCCGTACCAGGCGGAGATTGCGCAAGGCCGGTTGGAAGCCCTGCTGAACTTCCAGACTATGATCTGCGAGCTGACCGGCATGCAGATCGCCAATGCCTCGCTGCTGGATGAGGCCACCGCCGCGGCCGAGGCGATGGCGATGGCGCACGCCGTCAGCACGGCGAAGTCAGACGTGCTGGCGGTGGCTGCCGATCTGCATCCGCAGACCCGTGCTGTACTTGCCACCCGTGCCCTCCCGCTCGGCCTTCGCCTGGTTGATGTGGCTCCGGGCAATCTGGCAGGGATCGGAGCGGTCAATCCGTTCGCGCTGGTGCTGCAATATCCCGGCAGCACAGGAGCGGTACGCGACATTTCGGAGGAGATCGCTGCCGCGCATGAGGCAGGTGCATTGGCGATTGTCGCCGCGGATCCGCTGGCGCTGGCGCTACTGACATCGCCGGGCGAGATGGGGGCCGATGTGGTGGTGGGTTCGGCGCAGCGGTTCGGTGTGCCGATGGGGTTCGGCGGTCCGCATGCGGGCTTCTTTGCCACCCGCGATGCGTATAAGCGCGCAATGCCCGGGCGTCTGGTCGGGGTCTCCGTCGATGCCGCCGGGGCCCCGGCGATGCGGCTGGCCCTGCAGACGCGCGAGCAGCATATCCGGCGCGAGCGGGCCACCTCCAACATCTGCACCGCGCAGGTGCTGCTGGCGGTGCTTGCCGGACTGTATGCGGTGTGGCACGGACCAGAGGGGCTGCGCCGCATCGCCCGCCGCGCGAATCTGCAGGCGCGGCTGTTGGCCGAGGTTGCGCAACGCGCCGGCCTGAAGCTGCGCCACGATGCCTTTTTCGATACGATTGCGATCGAGAC
>DATDIC010000058.1:0-6258 GCA_036521275.1 Acetobacteraceae bacterium | reverse complement strand
CGACGCTCAGCGCGAGGCCGACATCGGTCTGGCTCCAACCCTGCTGGGTCAGCCACACGGCGACGAATGGCCCAAAGCCGACCTGCACCGCAGCAATGAGAAAGTTGAGTGCGTTGAGGCCTTTACGGCTATGCGGCGCTTCCATGGGCGCGGGTCGCGTGTCCTGGTTGGCGGGCTGAGCCGGCCGGAAAAGCCGAGCGACTCCTCAAGCCGGAATCGGTGAAGCCAAGCGAACACTCCGCCCGGCCCCGAAGTTACTCGCGGGTCTGCCCGATGTCATACCTGGCGCATGAAAGTCTGATCCGTCGGCGTCACCCTCCCCGGCGCCGTCATGTCGCGGCCGCACGTGCGTTG
Organism: Acetobacteraceae bacterium; assembly: GCA_036521275.1. GTDB lineage: Bacteria > Pseudomonadota > Alphaproteobacteria > Acetobacterales > Acetobacteraceae > DATDIC01. Next base: position 5,904 of record DATDIC010000058.1, on the reverse strand, counting down.
GTCGCGGAGGTGTTTTGCTATCAGTCCCCCGGTTTGATCCGGGGATCAGTCCCCAACCGCACGCAGCAGCGGCATCTGCGGCTGGCATAGCTCCTCATAAAGGTCGACGTAGTCCTCTGCCATGCGGCGAGCGGTGAAACGGCGGTCGAAGGTGCGGCGGACGGTCACCCGGTCGATCTCCGACACCCGCTTCAACGCAGCGACCGCCGCGGCCTCGTCGGGAACGATGAAGCCGGTGGTGCTGTGGTCGATCACCTCGGGCACCGAGCCGCGATTGAACGCAATCACCGGCGTGCCGCAGGCCATGGCCTCGATCATCACCAGCCCGAACGGCTCCGGCCAGTCGATCGGGAACAGCAGAGCGTGCGCGCCGGACAGAAACTCCGGCTTCTGCGAATCGTTGATCTCGCCGATGAATTCGACCCAGGGGCTGGCCTCGATCAGCGGCCGGATCTCGTTCTCGTAGTACTTCTTGTCAGCGTTATCGACCTTGGCGGCAATCTTCAGGCGCAACCCGGCCGCGCCGGCAATGCGGATCGCCTTGTCGACGCCCTTCTCCGGCGAGATGCGGCCGAGGAACGCGGCGTAGTGCTGCCCCCCCGGCTGCGGCGCGAGAAGCTGTGACGGCATGCCGTGCAGCACGGTGCGCACCCAGTTGATGCCCGGGATTGGCCGGCGCTGTGCGTCCGAAATTGAGACAAACGGCGCGTCGGGGAAGGTTTCGTAGACCTCCTTGAACTCGGGGATGTCGAGCCTCCCATGCAGCGTGGTGAGGAACGGGGTGTCCTGCCGCGAGAAGAGCGACAGCGGGAAGTAGTCGGTGTGAAAATGCAGTACGTCGAATTCGTGCGCGCGGCGGCGGATCAGCTCCATCATCCTCATGTAGATGGCGATCCAGTCCACCACCGACGGATCGAGCCGCAGCGCCTTGTCGCGCATCGGCGCGAGCGTGGCGGAGGTGATGGAGTCGCCGCTGGCGAACAGAGTCACGTCGTGACCCATCGCAACCAATTCCTCGGTCAGCGCGTAAACAACGCGCTCAGTGCCGCCGTACAATTTGGGCGGCACCGCTTCGAAAAGCGGAGAGATCTGAGCTATGCGCATCTAGGAAGGCCCCGACCTTTTTATTAAGGTTTACTGACATTCAACGCCACTATATTGACTCTTGACTTCACAATATGGTGGCGCATATCAATTGAAGGTTATAGATCGCGAATGTGGCGAAACTCCGGCAGGTTTCTTGCCAGCAACAAGTCAAGCGGCCCGGGCCGTTCTCCTTCCCGGCACGGGAGCACGGCGTAAATGGCGACCTTGCAAAGCCTCGCAGAACACAATGCGGCAGGAATACGGCCAAACTACGACGCACTGTCCCGCCTGCGCATACGCCCGCTGGCATTCCTCGCCCACTACCTGCGCCGTCATCCGCTTGGCCATACGATCGTGCTCGGCGCAGTGTTGCTCGCCGTCGGCGCCAGCGTCTCCACGCAGTACGGTATGAAGAATCTGATCGACGTGATCGCTGGCGGCCCCGTTGCCGCCGGCACGCGCGTCTGGTGGGCCTTCACCTTGCTCGCCGCTCTGGTCGCCGCTGACAACCTGCTGTGGCGTGTCGCCGGCTATTCCGCGGCGCGCACCTTCGTCGCCGTCACCGGCGATATCCGCGCCGACCTGTTCGCATTCCTCTCCGGCCATTCACCGAACTACTTCGCTGAGCGGCTGCCGGGCGCTCTGGCCAGCCGGATCAGCGCCGCCGCCAACGCTGCGTTCACGCTGGAAAGCACCGGCTCGTGGAACGTGCTGCCGCCAATCATTGCCGTGTTCTGCGCCATCGTGCTGATCGGCTCGGTCAACCCGACCCTTGCCGCCGTGCTGATCGGGTTCGCCACCGGGCTCGGCGGTCTGATCTACTACCTCGCCCGGCATGGCACCCCGCTGCACCGCGCCTATGCCGGCAAGGCCGCCGCTGTGGATGGCGAGTTGGTGGACGTCATCGGCAATTTCGGCGTGGTGCGGGCATTCGGCGCTATCCTGCGCGAGCAACGCCGCATTGGCGCGACCATCGCGGACGAGATGACGGCGCGCCGCAGCAGCCTGTTCTATCTGGAGAACCTGCGGCTAATCCACGCAGTGCTGACGGCGCTTGCCAGTGCCGGAGTGATCGCCTGGGGTGTGCTGCTATGGCAGGCAGGGCGTGCCTCGGTCGGCGACGTCGTGCTGGTGACCAGCCTCGCGATCACCATCCTGCACAGCACGCGCGACCTCGCGGTGGCGCTGGTGGACCTCACTCAGCACGTCGCGCGCCTGGAAGAGGCGATCGGTGCCTTGCTGATTCCGCACGAACTGCCCGACCGCGCCGGCGCCATACCGCTGCTGCCCGGTCCCTGTCAGGTTAGGTTCGACCACGTTCGGTTCGCGTACCCGACGCGCGGCCCGGTGCTGCGCGAATTCGACCTGACCATCGCACCCGGCCAGCGCGTCGGCCTGGTAGGCTTCTCCGGTGCCGGCAAGTCAACCGTGCTGTCTCTGTTGCAGCGCTTCTACGATGTGGAATGTGGCCGGATCACGATAGATGGGCAGGACATAGGCGACGTCACGCAGGCAAGCCTGCGCCGGGCGATGGCGATCGTGCCGCAGGACATCTCGCTGTTCCACCGCACGGTGTTGGAGAACATCCGCTACGCCCGCCCCGACGCAACCGAAGCGGAGGTGCTGGCAGCGGCAGAGATGGCGCACTGTCGGGAGTTCGTCGAGGCGCTGCCCGACGGCTTTGCTACGATGGTCGGCGACCGCGGCACAAAGCTGTCCGGTGGGCAGCGCCAGCGTCTGGCGATCGCGCGTGCGTTGCTGAAGGACGCGCCGATCCTGCTGCTGGACGAGGCCACCAGCGCGCTGGACAGCGACTCCGAACGAGCGATCCAGGCAGCGCTAGATCGGCTGATGCACGGACGCACGGTGATCGCCATTGCGCACCGGTTGTCCACGTTGCAGCGCTTCGACCGCATCATCGTGATGGACCAGGGCCGCATCGTCGACGACGGTTCGCCGGGCGAACTCGCGGTGCGTCCCGGGCCCTATCGCGAGTTATTGCGCAAGCAGATGATACAGCCGCTGCAGGAAGCTGCTTAACGTTGGCGCGGAAGCTTCTCCCTCCCCCGTGTGGGGGAGGGTTGGGGGGGACGACCGGCAGGGTCAGTGCATGATGCACCCCCCTCCCCAACCCTCCCCTGCAAGGGGAGGGAGTTCTAGTCGTTGTCCCGGCTCGTTGTTGTTTCCAATCGCGTCGCACCTATCCAGGAAGGCGAACCCACGGCCGGCGGGCTTGCTGCCGGCGTGCTGGACGCGCTGAAGCAGAAAGGCGGCGTCTGGTTCGGCTGGAGCGGTGAGGTCGGCGCCGGTTCCACAAGCAATACCGAACGCACGATGGGGTCGATCTCGCTGGTCACCGTCGATCTGACGCGGCGTGACTACGACGAGTTCTATCGCGGCTTCGCCAACGGCGCGCTGTGGCCGGTGCTTCACTACCAGATTGCCTTAAGCAGGTTCGAATGGTCGGAGTTCGCCGGCTATCGGCGGGTTAATGAGCAATTCGCCAGCGCCCTGGCGCAGATCATCCAGCCCAACGACCTGATCTGGGCGCACGACTACCATCTGCTGTGCCTGGCCGAGGCGTTGCGCGCCGCCGGCATCACTCAGCGCGTCGGCCTGTTCCTGCACACGCCGTTCCCCGCCCCCGCGGTGTTCATGACCATCCCGGCGCATGCCGAGCTGATCCGCGCGATGTGCGCCTTCGACCTGCTGGGCTTCCAGACGCAAGCCGACCGCACCGCGTTCTCCGACTACGTGCTGCGCCACGCCGGCGGCACTGTCCGCGGCCCGGGCGTCCTGCACGTCTTCGGCCGTGTGGTGAAGATCGGGGTTTTTCCGATTGGCGTGCATGTCGACGAGGTACGCGCCCAGGCCGAGGCCCCCGCCAACCGCCGCTTCGCCACCAGGCTGCGCGCCAATCTGCTGGAGCGGCTGATCCTTAGCGTGGATCGTTTGGACTACTCCAAGGGACTGCGCCAGCGCTTCGCCGCATTCGAGCGCTTCCTGGAAGACTATACGCCGTGGCGTGGCAACGTGACCTTCATGCAGATCGCTCCGCCCTCGCGCGGGGACATCCAGACCTATCGCGAAATCCGCCGCGAGCTGGAGGGCGAGGCCGGCCGCATCAACGGCCGCTTTGCCGAGGTGGACTGGACGCCGTTGCGCTATCTCAATCGGGGCTTTTCGCGCAATGTCCTGATGCCGCTCTACGCCGAGGCGCAGGTCGGGCTGGTGACGCCGCTGCGCGACGGTATGAACCTGGTGGCGAAGGAATATGTCGCGGCCCAGGACCCCGATGATCCCGGCGTGCTGGTGCTGTCTCAGTTTGCCGGCGCAGCGAACGAGCTGGACGCGGCGTTGATCGTCAATCCATATGACCAGACCGGCATTGCCGCCGCACTGGACCGCGCCCTGGCTATGCAGTCCGACGAGCGACGGGAGCGCCACGCTGCCATGTTGGCGGTAATGCGCGAACACAGTCTGGAACAGTGGCGCGATCGGTTCGAGGCAGACCTGCGCGGACCATAGCAGCCAGGAAGCGTCTCTCGGTGCGCGAATTTAGGCCGCCGAGCGGATTGTCGCCGTGAAATGGATCAAAGGCGTAGGGTCGCGAAGCGAGCCAACCCTGAACACCGAGAGTGACCGGATCGCCCCACCCCATCTTCACCCGGCGCCGGCCGCCGGCCCGTTCGATGCCACGGTGTTACCCTCATGGCCGCCATGACGCACCGCTTCGCGAAGCTCGGGTCACAATCCCTGGTCGATATGTATCCACCAACGACGGACGCCGCGTCGTCATGCCGTCGTGCCGACCGGCGACAAGAATGGCCCATCGGTCACTGCGACGTCGTCATGCCAACGCAGGTCGGTCCGCGACGTTCCTGGCGGCGAGCGTCCAAGTTGGGGACGACGCGTGGGACCTGCCCGTCATGACGGTAGAAGCGATCGGCGCATTCTTCTTTCCACGGGTTGGTGTCTCGCCACGCCGAACCTAAACCGGGTCCGCGATCATGCTCTAACAGACGATGTTAAGTCTGCCTGCCCTGCGGTTCGCAAGGTCACTTCGGTCCAGGGGGCGCCGGCATCCCAGTCAGGGTGGTGAGCCGGATCTCATCCGGGTGATATTTCCCTCATAGAATCAGTCTTTTGTGCGATTTCTGTCGCTCCAATGAGAGAAAGTTATACTAACACCTGGACAACTGCCGCCAGATCACCACATGCACGTGACACTAACAGGAATTGCGCCAAAAATGTCAATATATCCACCTACGCCACGCGTGCCGTCCCGGATGCCGGCCACGATGATCGCCTCTGGGATCCCAGTGACGCCAATACCGCTGCTGGCGAACCCGCCGGGCGGCCCCGCACTGGCACAAGGCTCCGGCAGCAGCCTCACAGTGACCTGGACAGCACCGGCGATCGACAGCACGCACGGCGCCGCCGCCGGGTTCAACCTGCGGTTCAGCCCTTCCGGCGCTGCAGCCTGGACGATGGTGCCCGGCGTCACCAGCCCGTATGTGCTGTCAGGCCTGACGGCCGGCGCGCTATTCGACGTTCAGCTCCAGAGCTCCAACGCCGCCGGCGTGAGCGCATGGTCGGCCACCAGCACGCTCACCACCGGCACGGCCGCACCGAACACGCCTGGTGCCGCATCGCTGGCGCAGGGGCCCGGCACCGGCCTCACGGTGACCTGGACAGCCCCGGCGGTCGACACCACGCACGGCACCGCCACCGGGTTCAACCTGAGATCCAGCCCCTCCGGCGCGGGCACCTGGACGACGGTGACGGGCGTCATCAGTCCGTACAACCTGTCAGGCT
>DATDIC010000057.1:0-9470 GCA_036521275.1 Acetobacteraceae bacterium | reverse complement strand
GGGAGGTATTTCATGCCGCAGTCGGGGGCGGGAACCAGCCGATCGGGTGAGACGTAGCGCAAGCCGGCGCGGATGCGGTCGGCGATGGTTTTATCTGTTTCAATGTCGTTGCTGCCGAGGTCGAGCACGCCAAGCAGGATGGTCTTGTTGGATAGGTCACGCAGCACACCGAGATCGAGCTTGGGCTGGGCGGCTTCGATCGAGATCTGGCGGGCCGCGCAATCGGCGAGCTGCGGCAGGAAGCTGTAGGCGGTCGGCTTCTGTTGCACGACGGCGGCGTAGCCGAAGCAGAGATGCACGATGGTGGGACCCTCGATCCCTTCGAGCGCGCGGTTGATCGCCGCGATGCCCCAGTCGGTGGCTTTCTCCGGCGCGGTGCGCACCCAGGGTTCGTCGAGCTGCACGACATCCACGCCGGCAGATTTCAGGTCGCGCAGCTCCGCGTTGACGGCGATCGCGTAGTCCATGGCGAGCTCCGCCTCGTCGCGATAGAACGCGTTCTGCGCCTGCTGCGACAGGGTGAACGGGCCGGGCAGGGTGATCTTGGTCGGGCGGTCGGTGTTGCGGCGGAGGAATTCGGCGTCGCGCCGTTCCACCGGGCCGGTGCGGCGAATGCGCCCGGTGACGCGGGGGACCGCGGTGGTACGGCCGGTGCTGCGAATCTGGCCGGGGTGATCGGCGTCCACGCCCTCCAGCGCCAGGGCGAAGCGGTTGGAGTAGCTTTCGCGCCGTATCTCACCATCGGTAACGATGTCGATGCCGGCGCGCTCCATGTCGCGGATGGCGAGGATGGTGGCGTCGTCCTGGGCGGCTTCCAGCCACTGGTCGGGGACGCGCCAGATGTCGTGCGCGTGGGTGCGCGGCACGCCGTGTGCGTGCAGAGCGGAGCGATCGACCAGCCAGTCGGGCTGCGGATAGCTGCCGACGACGGTGGTGGGCAGCAGGTGCGTGGGGTAGGTCATGGGGGGCGTGCGGCGCGTCAGTGCAGGTGCCGCGCCCAGAGCGCGAAGATCTTGTCCCAGGTCGCTTCGGCAGCGAGCGGATCGTAGGTCTGGCGTTCCGCGAAGCAGAAGCCGTGATGCGTGCCGGGATAGACTTCCAGCGTGTGCCTGGTGCCGGCGGCTTCCAGTGCTGATTTCAGCGTGGGGATGACGTTTGGCGGGACCGACTGGTCATGCTCGGCGAAGGCGTAATAGAGCTCGCCCTGCACGTCGTTGAGCAGGTTGTGGGGTGAATCGTCTTCCTCGGTGACGACGCCGACGCCGTACAGCGAGGCGGCGGCGCGCACGCGGTGGGGGAACTTGGCGGCGATGGCGGTGATGTAGCGCCCGCTCATGCAATGGCCGACGCAGCCGACCGGGCCGGGTTTCACGCCGTCCTGCGCATCGAGGAAGCCGAGCATGGCGGCGGTGTCGTCGTTGACCTGCTCGATGGAAAGGCTGTTCATCGCGGCGCGGATGACGGCGGACATGGCGTCGTTGCGGCGGGGGATGTCGAAGCGGACGGTGCCGAGGCGGTAATACATGTCGGGGAGCAGGCAGGCGTAGCCGTGCTTGGCAATCCGCCGGGACATGTTGCGGAGCTCTTCGCGGATGCCGGGGGCGTCCATGTAGAAGATGATGCCGGGGTGATTGGCGGAGCCGTCGGGCCTGGCCAGGAAGGCGGGCATGCGGCCGTGCTTGGTCGTGACGATCACGTCCTGTTCGATCATGTCCGGTTCCCCCTTCCGCCTGTTCGCAGCGTGGCAGACGGATATGCCCGTCTTCCTGCGGAATCCGGGCATCATATTGATCAGCGCGCCGCCAACCCGGCGCGCGGCGTACCCGGGTTCCAGCGGAATATCGATATACCATGACCGGTGGGGGCAAGCTATGCCGCTGGGCGGGTTTGCCGGTAGGCTGGCGGTGATGCGGTCCGTAGCGCGCGACAGGAGTGAGGCATGAGCGGTTCCGTCGGTCATTCAGGTTATCGGGGCGTGTTTCCGGTGGTGCCGACCGTATTCGACGAGCGGGGTGGGCTGGACCTGGCGGGGCAGCGGCGGGCGGTCGATTTCATGATCGACGCGGGGTCGAACGGGCTGGCGATCCTGGCGAATTATTCGGAGCAGTTCGTGCTTTCGGATGAGGAGCGGGAGAGGCTGACGGGCGAGATCATGCGGCATGTTGCGGGGCGCGTGCCGGTGATCGTGACGACGACGCATTTCAGCTCTTGCGTGTGCGCGGAGCGGAGCCGGCGGGCACAGGATGCGGGGGCGGCGATGGTGATGGCGATGCCGCCGTATCATGGTGCCACCATCCGCGTCACCGAGGCGGCGATTTTCGACTTCTTCCAGGTGGTTTCGGATGCGATTACCGTGCCCATCATGATCCAGGACGCGCCGGTGAGCGGGACGCCGCTGTCGGCGGCGCTGCTGGCGCGGATGGCGCGGGAGATCGCGCGGGTGGCGTATTTCAAGATCGAATCGGCGGGTGCGGCGGCCAAGCTGCGCGAGCTGATCCGGCTGGGCGGTGAGGCGGTGGAGGGGCCGTGGGACGGCGAGGAAGGCATCACGCTGATGGCCGACCTGGATGCGGGCGCGAATGGCAGCATGACCGGCGGCGGTTATCCGGATGCGTTCCGGCGCATCCTGGATGATTACGCGGCCGGGCGGCGCGAGGCGGCAGTGGCGGGGTATGAGCGCTGGCTGCCGCTGATCAATTACGAGAACCGGCAGTGCGGGCTGCTGGCGTGCAAGGCGCTGATGAAGGAGGGCGGGGTGATTGCTTGCGATGCACCGCGCGCTCCGCTGGTGCCGCTGCATCCGGTGGCGCGGGCAGGGCTGATCGAGATCGCGCGGCGGCTGGATGCGATGGTGCTGCGCTGGGGGCGGTGATTGGGGTTGCGGGCGGGTGGGGTCGGGGGTGGGTGTCGCGGGCGGCGTCCACGCCGAGGTCGCGGTTGCGTGGGCAGGGGTTGGATTCCCGCTTTCGCGGGAATGACGGGGAGGGTGCGGGAATGACGGTGGGGACGCGGGAATGACGATGGGACGGGGAGTGACGGGGAGGGAGATTACAGGTCGAAGGCGCGGCTGAAGGCGTCGGCGGCGGAGGGGTGCTTCCAGGGTGCCGGGCCGTCGGGCGCGGAGAAGGCGCGCAACAGCGGGACGTTGTGCAGGGTGATTTTGTAGCCGTGGGTCTCCACGCCAAGCTCCCGCAATGAGGCGAGGGCGCGTGACAGGCTTTCCTGCCCGCAGCCCAGCTTTCCGGCCAGCAGGCTCTTGCGGAAGGGCAGGTGGATATCGACCGTGTCGGCGTCGGTGCCCTCGGCCAGTGACAGCAGGTAGCAACCGAGTCGCTGGGCGATCTTGCGGACCTTGAGGTCGACGATCTGCCGGTTGGCGGCGGCGATATCCACCGAGGCGGCGCGCAGGAAGGTGCCGGCAAGCGCCGGATAAGTCGCGGTAAGCGCACGGAGCGGCGCGGCCTCGATCGCCATGATGTCGGATGGGGTGAGGGTTTGTGCGCTGATCGGACAGGTCTGGCCCAGGAGGGCGCTGGCGAGCGTGATTCCGGCAATCGGTTCGACGATGTCGATGATGGCGGGATCGCCCTGCGGTCCTGCCTGGCTCAGCGCGACTTGTCCGTGCAGGAGCCAGTGCACCAGATCCGGCGTGACGCCCTGGCGGCAGAAGATGGTATCGGCTGTCAGTTCGACAACGCGACTGATCCCGGCGACTTGCGCGAGAAGAGTTCTATCGAGAGACTCGATTCCCGGGAAGATGGCAGTCAGCCAGTCATAGAGCTGCATTTCGGTAACCCGGGTCCCGCGTTGATCGAGGTGGTTCTGTTGCGAACGGCTCGCTTGTAGCGCGGGAGACATCGGAACACAATTGCTAGCGTGAGCGTACCAGGCGGTTGCGATTTCTCGCGACGATCGATGCGATGATCAGAAGGTAGGCGGCGATGCGGGAAAGATAGACCCAGGATCTGGATTCCTCGGAGATATCCACCAGCGTGCTGAACGGCGGCAGCATCAATAGCCAGAAGGCACCGGCAAAGGCGAGGAACAGCCGATCCCGCGAGCGTACCCAGAGGCGCAAGAAACCAACTCCGCACAGGGCAAACCCGAATGCGATTGCGCCTGACATGAACAGCAGCACGTTTTCGAACACTATTCCGGTTCCCAGATGAAACCGTACAGCATGACCGCGACGCCGGCCAGGGCCACGATACCGCGATAGAGGCGGAGGTCGATCCTGGGCAGCATCACCACGTCGACGAACAGCAGCAGATTGTTCAGGCTAAGGAACACGAAGCAGAGGGCGCCGCACAGCAGCAACAGCCGCCGCGACCGGTGATAGCCGCGGATCAACAGTGCCATGCAGGTGAGGCTCGTCAGCAGGCTGACGATGTACACTGTTTGGGCGAACATCCACATGGAGGTTTCAGCGATCATGCGGGCGCGACTGGCGCAGCGCGGCCCCTGAGATTGCGCCCAGCCCTCCCCGGTGGACGCCGCTAGCGCAGCGGCGAGAAGGCGGCGGGGACGACGAGCATGTTCTCCTGCTTCACCATGCTGCCGGGCGGCGAGCCTTTCGGCGGCCAGACGCCGCTTTCCACGGCGTGGGCGCGGATGCGCGCGCGTTCGGCGGCGTCCTTGTAGGCCCAGATGTGCACCCACTTGTTCAAGGCACCGAACTCGGAATACCAGCAGCCCACCAGCGGTGACAGTTTCACGCGTGCCTCGATCGCGGCGCTCCAGCGTTCGATCTGGCCGGGAATGGCGCCGGGTACGAGCGTGTAGCTGCGGATCTCATACAGGCCGCCCAGTTGGCGCGGTTCGAGCGGCGGCGAGAATGGCGCCGGGATGTAGATCTCGCTCTGCAGCGACACGCAGAATTCACCGATCTTCGGCGCCCACTGGCCGGATTTGGCGGCCTCGGCGCGAATGCGCGTGCGCTCTTCAAAGGTTTCGTACGGCCAGACATGAATGACACGATTAAGCGGCCCGACCTCGGTGTGCCAGAAAGCGGCGAGCGGGGAAAGCTTCGCACGCGGTGGCAGCGCCTCGCCGAAGCGCTTTTCCACCTCTGGCAGGGTTCCCGGCCGCAGGTCGTAGCTGCGCATTTCAATGATCATCGGCGTGTCCCCTGTCGATTGTGCGACGGACGGTAGGCGAATGGCCGTGCGCGTCAACCCGGCGGATTGACCAGGTGGCAAGCCACGGGGTGGCCGGGCGACGGTTCGGTGAGCAGCGGTTCCTGCTCGCGGCACACCGGCATGGCGTACGGGCAGCGGGTGTGGAACCGGCAGCCGGAGGGCGGATGCAGCGCGCTGGGGATATCGCCGGACACGCGGGCGCGAGAGGCGCGGCGCTGTACGCGGTCGGCGGGGTGCATGGCGGGGACGGCGGCGATCAGCGCCTGGGTGTAGGGATGCAGCGGTGATGCATAGAGCGTGTGCTTGTCTGCGGTCTCGACGATCTTGCCGAGATACATCACCGCGACGCGGGTGGCGATGTGCTTCACTACGCCGAGATCGTGGGCAATGAAAAGATAGGTCAGGCCGAGTTCACGCTGCAGATCGACCAGCAGGTTGACGATCTGCGCCTGCACCGACACATCGAGCGCCGATACCGGTTCGTCGCAGACGACGAAGCTGGGATGCAGCGCGAGGGCGCGGCCGATGCCGATGCGCTGGCGCTGGCCGCCGGAAAATTCGTGCGGGTAGCGTTCGCGCACGCGCACCGGGAGGCCGACAAGGTCCAGCATGCGGGCGACGGTCTGCCGTGCATCGGCGCCGCCGGCACCGTGGATCTGCAGCGGCTCGGCGATGATCTGCTCCACCGACATGCGCGGGTTCAGGGCGCCATAGGGGTCCTGGAAGATGATCTGCATGGCGCGGCGTTTCTCGCGCAGTGCCTTGCCGCTGAGCGTGGTGATGTCATCGCCGTTGAAGCGGATGGCGCCGGCGGTGGGTTCGATGAGGCGGATCAGCAGCCGGCCGAGGGTGGATTTGCCGCAGCCTGATTCGCCGACCAGCGCCAGCGTTTCGCCACGGGTGATGGCGATTGAAACCTCATCGACCGCGCGCAATGCGAGCTGGTGGCGGCGCAGCAGCGAGCCAGCCTGCACCGGGTAATGCTTGGAGAGGCGCGTGGCCTCGATCAGCGGGGTCATGCGCCGATCAGTTCCGGCAGGCGGATGCAGGCGGCGGCATGATCTGGGCCGCCCGGCGCGCCTGGTTCCAGGGTGGGGATTGCGGCGCTGCACGCGGGCAGGGCGTGCGGGCAGCGCGGCGCAAAGCGGCAGCCGGGCGGGCGGTGGCGGGGATCGGGCAAGGTGCCGGGGATGGCGAGAAGACGCTCGCGCGCATCGGCCATGGAGGGCACGCAGGCGAGCAGACCGCGGGTGTACGGATGCAGCGGGCGGTCGAACAGCAGGTTAACTGGAGACTGTTCCACGATGCGGCCGGCGTACATCACCAGCACGCGGTCGGCGGTTTCCGCGACCACGCCCATGTTGTGGGTGATGATGATGATCGCCATGCCGAGCTCGTCGCGCAAATCGAGCAGCAGATCGAGAATCTGCGCCTGGATGGTGACGTCGAGCGCGGTGGTGGGTTCGTCGGCGATCAGCAGGCGCGGGCGGCAGGCCAGCGCCATGGCGATCATCACCCGCTGGCGCTGGCCGCCGGAGAGCTGGTGCGGGTAGTCGTCCATGCGGCGGGCGGCGGAGGGGATGCCGACCTTTTCCAGCATTTCGAGGGAGCGGGCGCGGAGGGCGGTGGGGCCGAGGCGTTCGTGCGCGCGGATGGTCTCGGTGATCTGGTTCCCGATGGTGAAGACCGGATTGAGCGAGGTCATCGGCTCCTGGAAGATCATCGCCATGCCGGGGCCACGCAGGCGCTGCATTCTGGCGTCGGAGAGCCGGGTCATGGGATCGCCACGGAAGCGGACATCGCCGGCGACGATGCGGGCGGGGGGACGGGGGAGCAGGCCCATGATGGTGAGGGCTGTGACGCTCTTGCCGCTGCCGGATTCGCCGACGATGCCGAGGATCTCGCCTTCGTTCAGGGAGAAGGTGATGTCCTCGATGGCGTTGATCTCGCCGCTGCCGGTGGCGAAGGCGGTGGTGAGGTTGGTGACTTCGAGGAGGCTCATGGGGTTGGGTGGAGGAGAAAGGAAGGTTCACCACGGAGGCACGGAGACACGGAGGGGGGAGGGAGATCGATGATGGGGTGCCTGGGTGTCTTGGGGGCCTGGTGGGTCATTGCTGGATGCGCAGGCGCGGGTCGAGGACGTCGCGCAGGCCGTCGCCCAACATGTTGAGGCCGAGGACGGTGATCATCAGGGCGGCGCCGGGGATGGCGATGATCCAGGGCGCGTCGGTCATGTACTGGCGGCCATCCGCCATGATGTTGCCCCAGGTGGGGGTCGGGGGGACGGCGCCGACGCCGAGGAAGCTGAGCGTGGCTTCGGTGAGCACCGCGTAGGCGAACAGGAAACTGAGCTGCACGATGAGCGGGGCCATGGCATTGGGCAGGATGTGGCGGCGCAGGATGCGCCAGTGGCCGGCACCGGCGGCGACGGCGGCCTGCACGTATTCCATCTCGCGCAGCACGATCACCGAGGAGCGGACGATGCGGGCGGTGCGCGGCGTGTAGACGATGCCGAGCGCGATGATCACGTCGCCGATCGAGGGGCCGAGGACGGCGGTGATGGCGATCGCCAGCAGGATGGCGGGGAATGCCATCAGGGCGTCGTTGACGCGCATGACGACGTTGTCGATGCGGCGGAAATAGCCGGAGGCGGCGCCGATGGCGGTGCCGATGGTGGCGTTGATCGCCACCACGCTGATGCCGATCAGCATGGAGAGCTGGGCGCCGTAGATGACGCGCGACCACAGGCTGCGGCCGAAATTGTCGGTGCCGAACGGATGCGCCCAGCTCGGCGGCTGGAAGGTCTGGCGCATGGAGAGCTGGTTGGGATCGGTGGGCGCGATCCAGGGCGCGAGCACGGCGGCGAGCAGGATGATTGCGAACAAGGCCAGGCCGGTCACGAACAGGCGGTGATGCAGCAGGCGTTGCAGGGCGACGGCAGCGGGATGGCGGCGCGGCGGGTCCTGCGCTTCGGTCAGGACGGTGGCGCCGATGGCGATGTCAGGCGGCATCGTAGCGCACCCGCGGATCGAGGAACGCGTACAGCACGTCGACACCGATATTCACCAGCACCAGCAGCGCGGTGAGGATCAGCAGCCCGCCTTGCACCATCGGGTAGTCGCGGTTCAGCACCGCCTGGGTCAGCAACTGGCCCATGCCGGGGATGGAGAACAGCGTTTCCGTTACGACGGAGCCGGAGATCAGCAGGCTGACGATGATGCCGATGACGGTGACGATGGGGATCAGCGCGTTGCTGAGCGCGTGCTTGATGACGATCTTGCGTTGCGGCAGGCCCTTGGCGCGGGCGGTGCGGATATAGTCCTGGCGCAGCACTTCCAGCATGGTGGAGCGGGTGATGCGGGCCAGCAGACCGATCAGCAGCAGCGCGAGCGAGATGGCCGGCAGCGTCATGCAGACGAACCAGCCCCACGGGTCGTCGGCGAACGCGACATAGCCGCCGGTCGGCACCCAGCCGAGATCGACGGCAAAGACGATGATCATCAGCAGGCCGAGATAGAAATTCGGCACCGAGATGCCGAACATGGCGAACACCATCGCCGCCTGGTCGATCCAGGTGTTCTGCTTGAGGGCGGCGATGATGCCGGACGCGAGGCCGAGTATGAGGGTGATGACGAGGGCGTAGGCCGACAGTCCGATGGTGACGGGCAGGCGGACGGCAACGGCGTACAACACCGGCTGGCCGAGCAGCAACGAGGTGCCGAGGTCGCCATGCAGCAGGTTGGCGTACCAGTGCACGAGCTGGCTGGCCAGCGGCTTGTCGAGGCCGAGATTGTGGCGGATCTGCGCGATCTGGTCAGGCGTGGCGGTGATCCCGGCGATCGCCGCGGCGGGATCGCCGGGAATCATGTGGATCATGCCGAAGGTGATGAGGGTCACGATCAGCAGGATGGGAATCGCACTTCCCAGGCGACGGATCAGGACCAGGATCATCCGCGGCTTGCCGGTGGTTTGCGGGAGGTAGCCGGGCTCCCGCTCATTGCCGTATCACTTGTCGAACCACACATTGTACAGGCGCGGAATACGGAACGGGACGAATCCATCGACGTTGGCGCGCACCGCCTGCACCTTGGTCAGCGAGCCGAAGGGCAATGCGTATACCTGGTCCAGCGTGTATTTCTGCATCTCGCCGAACACCTTGTCGCGCTCCTGATCGGTGGGGACCGAGTTCAGTTCGTCCCATAGTTTCGAGATTTCGGGATCGGCCTTGTTGCCCGGCGGCCGATACACCGGGACCGGCTGCGCGAAGAACACCATGGTGGCGAGCGCACCGAGCGCCGGCTGCGTGCCCCAGCCGGTGAAGAAGAAGTTCCA
>DATDIC010000056.1:0-3277 GCA_036521275.1 Acetobacteraceae bacterium | reverse complement strand
GGAACCACAAGCCGCCTTCTACGCATGGACTGCGCGGGCTGGCCGGCAATGGCGCGACGCGGTGGCACCGGGCGACCTCATCCTGGTGTGTGACGTCGGCGGCGGCACCGCCGACTTCAGCCTGATCGCGGTGACCGACGTCGCCGGCAACCTGGAGCTGGAGCGGATCAGCGTCGGCGAACACATCCTGCTCGGCGGCGACAATATGGATCTCGCGCTCGCCTACATGCTGCAGGCTAAATTGGAAACCGAAGGCAAATCACTCGATGCCTGGCAGTTCCTGGCGCTGGTGCAGGCTGCATCGCAGGCGAAGCTCACCTTGTTCGAAGACGCCGATTTGGTGGAAGCGCCGATCGCGGTTCCGTCGCGCGGCTCCAGTCTGTTTGCCAAGACGATTGCGACGGCGCTCGATCGGGCCTCGCTCTCGCAGATCATCCTTGACGGGTTCTTCGCCCAGACCGCACTCGACGATTTGCCGCACGAGGCACGTCGGATCGGGCTGCAGGAATTCGGGCTGCCCTACGCGTCAGATCCAGTGATCAGCAAGCATCTGGCCCGCTTCCTCACGCGCAGCCTACAGAACGTGAGGGCGAGCGACAAGCTCGACGCACGGCACGGAGAGCGAGCCGGTGGGCAAGCGCTGATGCCCACCGCCGTGTTGTTCAAGGGCGGCGTGTTCAAGGCCGGGCCGATCCGCGCCCGAGTGCTGGACCTGCTGGCGTCCTGGAATGGCGGACAGTCGGTCCGCGAGCTCGCGGGGTTCGAGCCTGATCTCGCGGTTGCACAGGGCGCCGCCATCTATGGCGGGCATCGTGCCACTGGCAAAGGCATCCGCATCAAAGCCGGCGCGTCGCGCTCATGCTACATCGGCCTGGAATCCTCGATGCCGGCGATACCCGGGTTCCGCGCGCCGGTGAAGGCGCTCTGTGTCGTGCCGCAGGGCATGCAGGAGGGAACCGAACTGCTGATCGAGGGTCGCACGTTCGGCCTTGTGACCGGCCAGGCCGCAGAGTTCCGGTTCTTCTCGTCCGCAGTGCGAAGCGGCGACACGCCTGGCCAGATCCTGCCCGATGCCGAACGCGCGTTGGAAGAAACCAGTCTGCTGGAAGTCGAGCTTCCGGCTCTGCCAGATGCTCCCGCGGGACAGGTCGTGCCGGTGCAGATCGAATCCGTCGTCACGGAACTCGGCACGCTCGAACTCTGGATGAAACACACCAACTCCGACCGGAGATGGAAGATTGAGTTCCAGGTCCGCACGGAATAGCGCCAGCCCTCGCTCGCAGGATGCGATGTGTCAGCGATGACAGCTCACTATTCCATTGGCATCGATCTCGGCACGACAAGTTCCGCGCTTGCTTACGTTCCGCTCATCGGCGATGCGCACCCC
Organism: Acetobacteraceae bacterium; assembly: GCA_036521275.1. GTDB lineage: Bacteria > Pseudomonadota > Alphaproteobacteria > Acetobacterales > Acetobacteraceae > DATDIC01. The sequence continues at coordinate 1,890 of DATDIC010000056.1, read as the reverse complement.
GAGGTTCTCAACCTCCCGCAATGGGAAACCCCCGACACGCTTGTCGAGGCGCCGACGCTACCCTCGTTCCTCTACCTGCCGGAAGACGCGCTTGCCGCGCAGTTGCGCGGCCGGATGCCGGGAACCCAGGAATGGATTGCCGGCCGCCTCGCCCGCCGGAGGGCAGGCGAAACGCCCGGCCGCGTTATCCGGTCAGCAAAATCCTGGCTGTGTCACCACGCGGCCGACCGGACCGCGCCGATCCTGCCCTGGGGATCGGAGGATCTTGTGCCGGCACAAAAGATCTCGCCCGTCCAAGCCGCTGCGTTGATCCTGAACTACCTGCGGGGCGCCTGGGACAGCCGCTTCGCTCAATCTGGTTGCGCGTTCGATGACCAGGAAATCACCATCACGGTCCCCGCCTCGTTCGACGCCGCCGCGCAACGGCTCACTCTGAATGCAGCGGAGGAAGCCGGGTTCCCCAGCAGTGCGCGGCTCCTCGAGGAGCCGCAGGCAACCTTCTATTGCTGGCTCGAAGGGCACAGTTCGGCAAGGCCATTGTGGGCAGGGGACGCACGCAATGCCGAGCCGCGGCACGTCTTGATCGTCGATGTTGGCGGAGGCACCTCGGATTTCAGCTTGTTCGCACTGCGATCGGGTCCGTCGGACAGCGTCGCCGACATCACGCGGGTCGCTGTCAGCGAGCACATTTTGCTGGGTGGCGACAACATCGACCTGGCCCTCGCGGTCCTGCTGGAACCGCGACTCGTGGGGGAACGCGGCCAGATTTCCGGGCCACAATGGGAGCATCTTGTCGCGTCATGTCGCGATCTGAAAGAGCACGCCCTTTCGGGCATTGCCGCGGCAAGTGCACAGTTCACGGTGGCGCTGCCAGGCCGGGGGGCCAGGCTGGTGGCTGGCGCACAAACAGCAACCCTGGCGCTCGACGAAGTCGAACGGCTGGTGCTGGATGGATTCTTTCCAGCTTGCGATGTCCGCGCGAGGCCTTATCGGACCCAGGCAGGTTTGCGCGATTGGGGACTACCCTATGCCGCCGACAGCGCGGTGACACACCATCTGGCCGATTTCCTCAGGGACCGCGCCCGCGTGGATGCTGTGCTGTTCAATGGTGGTTCGCTCCATTCAGCGGTCTTGCGCCAGCGGCTGCTCGAACAAATCGCGGCATGGCAGGGCGGCACCCGACCACACGAACTTGACAATGCCGAACCCGATCTCGCTGTCGCACTGGGCGCCGCATGCTTCGGCAAGCTGCTGCACGGCCACGCCGGTCGCATCGCGGCCGGTGCTGCCCGCGCGGTGTTCCTTCAGGTGCAGACTGCGCCGGCAGCGACAAACCAGACCGTTCCACCTGCTCTAGTCTGCGTGCTGCCCCGCAACGCGTCGGCCGAGCAAGTGTTCGACATCAATCTGCCAGGCCTTGAGGTGCGCACCGACCAAGTGGTGAGCTTTCAAGCTTGTTCCTCGCCCCGTCATGCTCGCTGCCACGCGGGCGATGTCCTGCCGTGGGACGCGGAAGCGTTTAACGTGCTGCCGCCTCTGCAGACAATCATCAGAACGGACAACGGGCCCGATGCCGGGCTGGATCGGACTGTGTCCGTCCGTCTGGCGGCGAAAATGAATGCGCTGGGACTACTGCAAATCTCCTGCGTAAGTATGGACCCGCTGACTCCGCAGGCCTGGCCGCTCGAATTCAATCTGCGTCCACACGAGCTTCGCACTGCGGCTGCGCGTGGTGCGGCGGCGATTGAGCCAAACGCCACGACCGAGGCTCAGCGAGCCGCGCGGGATCACATCGCGACCACATTCACCCGTCCGTCGAAGAAGACCGACAAACTGACCGCCAATGCAATCCTGAAACACCTGGAACGCATCCTCGGTCTGCCCAGGCAT
>DATDIC010000055.1:0-2393 GCA_036521275.1 Acetobacteraceae bacterium | reverse complement strand
CGATGCGTCAGGCCCGCGGCGCCAGGTCACTGCTGCTGCGCGTCCAGGCCGTACGCCAGAAGCGCCAGGCGGACAACGCCGCCGCCGACAAGGCCGCCTGGACCGAGCACTGCGCGATCGGCCTGATGGCGGACGCACTCGGCCGCACTCAGCCCGCAGCGATGGCCGAACCCCCGCCACCGCCTCCGCCATTGCCAATTGACGAAACCACGCCGCAGCCAGATCCGGCCGCCGAGGCCGATCAATACGCGCTTATCTATCCACACCGCGCGGCGCTGATCCGCTCCCTGGGCGGTCTGCCGGCCAGTTGCGATTTCGGACCGCCCTCAACCGGCCTGGTGCACGCTATCGTCACCGGAACCAGCCCAACCTTGCGAGCACTCGATAGTCCTGCCGAAGCCAGGGTCCTCGCCGAAGCCTGACCCCGCCGCTCACCCCACCAGGTTCTTCGGCACGTCCCGGAACGGCCGGTCGTTGTCGGTCCGCGGCTCCTTCGGCATCCCCAGCACCCGCTCCGAAATGATATTGCGCTGGATCTCGTCGGTTCCCCCGGCAATCGACCCCGCCGGCACGCTGACAAGGATCTCGGCGATCAGCCCGCCCATCGGCCCATCCTCGCCGGTCAGCATCGCGTCCGCCCCGCTGATCAGCGTGTGAACCCGAGCCGCGGCGCGCGCCACGTGGCTTGAGACCAGCTTGCCGAGCGACCCCTCTGGCCCCTGCGGCCGACCCTGCATCTGCGCCGCCCGGGCCCGCCGTGCCGTCCACTCCGCGGCCTTGGACATGCAGAGCAGCTTCGCGATCTCCTGCCGTACCACCGGATCGCTCGCCCGCCCGGTCGCCTTTGCCCGCTCCACCACCAGATCCACCCGCCCTGCCCGCTGCGGATACCACTTGTATGGCTCCATCACCGTGGCGATCTCGGCGCGTTCCTCGTCGTACACCCGCCCCTTGCGGTCTGACGCCATCCCCCAGGTGCGGATGCCGTCAGCGCCCCGCCGCTCATACATCAGCGTCGTCGTCGCCACCGCCCAGCCGCGCCCCACCTCGGAAACCAGATTCTCCGGTGGCACCTCGGCATCGCTGAAAAACACCTGGTTGAACGACGCATGCCCGTTCATCTGCCGCAACGGCCGCACCTCGACCCCAGGCTGGCGGATGTCGAGCACAAAGTAAGACAGACCCTGATGCTTCGGCACGTTCGAGTCAGTCCGTGCGAGCAGCAGCCCCCAGTCGGCGTGATGCGCGCTCGTGGTCCACACCTTCTGCCCGTTGATCACCCATCGGTTGCCCTTGAACTCCGCCCGCGTCGTGGCCCCCGCCAGATCGGACCCGGATCCAGGTTCGCTGAACAACTGGCACCACGTATCCTCACCGGTCAGGCTGCGGCGCAGCCACTGCTGCTTCTGCGCATCATTGCCATGCACCAGCAGCGTCGCCGCCGCGAGGCGTCGGATGCCCGTCTTGGCTACGCCAACCGCACCGACGCGCTGCATCTCTTCCTCGACCACCATCTCCAGCGCCGCGGGCAGCTCGCGCCCGAACCACGCCTTCGGCCACGAAGGCACCCCCCAGCCGCTATCGATCAACTTGTTACGCCATTCCACCAGCCCGTAATCAGCGCTCCAGTTCGCCTCCAGCCAGGCGCGCACCTCAGCGCGAACGGAACCCTCAGTAGCGTCACTCATATCCATCTCCGCAAACTAAACTCCAGGGGGAGTGGGCAGCCCCCACCCCTCATACCTCCCAGGCACGCATCATCAGCTCGCGATGATACGTGGCATCCCCCAGAAACACCTCGCAGCTCTTCGCGCGCTTGAACCACAGATGCGTGTCATTATCCCAGGTGAAGCCGATCCCGCCATGGATCTGGATCGTGTGTATCGCCGTCTGCATATACGCATCCGACGCGCAAGCCTTCGCCAGCGAGGCCAGTGCCGGCAGATCCGCATCCTCCTCGGCCGCCGCCGATGCCGCGGCATAGGCAGCCGACTTCGCGAGCTCGACATCGACCAGCATGTCAGCCTGCTTATGCTTCATCGACTGGAACGAGCCGATGGCCCGACCGAACTGCACCCGCAGGTTGGCATAGTCCAGCGCCGACAGCCTCAGCCGTTCCGCGCCGCCGACCATCTCGTTCGCCAGACAAACCGCGGCCTGCATCATCGTCTTCGCGAACGGCGCAGCACCGCCGCCCTCCTCGCCCAGCAACTCGGCTTCGACGCCACGGAACTCGAGCCGCGCCTGCTTGCGCGTCGGGTCCATCACCTTCAGCGCGCGCCGTTCCAGCCCGGACGCATCGCCACGCACGGTGAAGAACGACAGCCCATTCTCACCCTTCGCCACGACGACGATCAGATCAGCGGTGTGCCCGTCGAGCACAAAGCTCTTCA
>DATDIC010000054.1:0-4173 GCA_036521275.1 Acetobacteraceae bacterium | reverse complement strand
GATCTGGTCGTCGCGCGGACGCTGATCGTGGAGATCAAGTCCGTGGAGATGCTTTCGCCACTCCATGAGGCGCAAATCCTGACTTACCTGCGGCTCAGCGGCTACAGAATAGGGCTGCTGTTGAACTTCAACACGCTGCGGCTGAAAGACGGGTTGCGACGCGTCGTGATGTGATCTCTCCGTGGTTCTCCGTGTCGTCTTCTCCGTGGCTCTCCGTGTAAACACCCCTGCCGCGGTTTTCTCATCACGCCGCAGCGGAGGAACCGGCTTCCTGGATCGCCGACCAGACGCGATGCGGCGTGGCGGGCATGTCGAAATGCCGCACGCCTGCCGGCGCCAGCGCGTTGTTCACGGCGTTCATCACCGCAGCCAGCGCACCGACGGTTCCGGCTTCGCCCACGCCTTTCGCACCGACCGGGTTGACCTGGGTCGGCACCTCCCGCGTGGCGATACGGAAGTGCGGAATGTCGGCCGCGCGCGGCATCTGATAGTCCATGAAGGATGCAGTCAGCATCTGGCCCGAACCAGGATCGTGCACGATCTGCTCACCGAGGCCCTGGCCGAGTCCTTGCACCACCCCGCCATGGATCTGTCCGGCGACCAGCAGCGGATTGATGATGCGGCCAAGGTCCTCGATCGCGGTGTAGCGGACGATCTCGGTGACGCCGGTGTCGATGTCGATTTCCACTTCGCAGATGTGGGTGCCGTTCGGGAAGGTGACCGCGGTCGCCTGGAACTCGCCCAGCTCGTCGAGGCCTGGCGTCTCGCCGGGCGGGAGGCGGGCGGGATCGTGCGCGGCGCGTGCCACCTCGGTGAGATCGACCAGCCGGTCGGTGCCGGCAATACGGAAGCGGCCGGCTTCGAAGGTAACATCAGCAACTGATGCTTCCAGCATCTCCGCGGCGATGCGGAGGGCCTTTTCGATCACCTTGTCGGCGGCGACGGAGATTGCCGAGGCGCCGATCGGCATGGCGCCCGACCCGCCGCTGCCGCGGCCGAATGGCAGGTCGTCGGTGTCGCCCTGGCGGTATTCGATCTGATCCAGCGGGACGCCGAGGCGTTGCGCGACGAGTTGCGCGAACGAGGTCTCCAGTCCTTGGCCGACCGACATCGTGCCGGTGCGCAGGATCACCCTTCCATCTGGTTCGACGGCGATGCGGGAATTATCGCGGCCAGGCCGCAGGAACGGCCCCCCGGCCACTTCGATGCAGTTGCAAATGCCGATGCCGCGCAGCTTGCCGGCACGGCGCGAGGCTTCCTGGCGCGCCGGGAACCCGGCGTAATCCGCCAGTTCAGCCGCCATGCGCATGCCGCCTTCGAACTCGCCGCAGTCATAGGTGAAGGTCAGGGCGGTCTTGTATGGCATGGCGTCGGGCGGGATGAGGTTGATCCGCCGCAGCTCGAACGGGTCGATGCCCAGCTCCGTCGCTGCCACGTCGATGACGCGTTCGATGGTGTACGTCGCCTCGGGCCGGCCGGCACCGCGATAGGCAGCGGTCGGGACCGTGTTGGTGAGCACGCCGCAGACCTCCGCCGCCATCTGGGGGATCAGGTACACGCCGGCGGTGCCACCGATATTGCCGACGGCCCAGCCGGAGCGGCCGGAAACGTACGCGCCGAGATTGACGTCCCAGTGCAGCCGGAATGCGGTAATCCGATTCTGTGCGTCGAAGCCGAGCTCGGCATGGATGTCGATCTCGCGCGCCTGCTCATCGGTCAGGAAGCCTTCGGTGCGATCGGATTCCCACAGCACGGGGCGCTGGAATTTCCGCGCCGCCCAGGCGACCAGCACCGTCTCCTGGTGGACACCCGATTTCATGCCGAATGATCCGCCCACGTCGGCGATAGTGACGCGCACGCGGCTCGGATCTTCATGCAGTACCTGGGCTATGCCACCGCGCAACGAGTGCGGGCCCTGATGGCTCGCGGTGACGATCAGCCGTCCGTCGGAGCCGATCGATGCCAGCGCGTTGCGCGGCTCCATCGGGTTGGCGGTGACGCGGGAGATGGTGAAATCGAGCGTCGTGACGTGGGCGGAGTCGCGCAGGGCTGCCTCGGTCGGGTCGGGCTTTCCGCCACGCCACAGGAACGCGACATTGCCGGGGGCGATATCCCAGAGCTGCGGGGCGCCGGCGCGCAATGCATCAGCGGATGTTACCACCGGCTGGCGTTCCGAGTACTCCACGACCACGATGTCGGCGGCTTCCTGCGCGATCTCGCGGGTTTCGGCGATCACCGCCGCGACCGGCTCGCCGACGAAGCGGACGCGGTCGTGCGCCAGGATCGCGCGATCCGTCTTTGGAGCGGGGGAACCGTCTGGGCGGGGGAAGCCGATACCGCCGGGGATGGGGGCGATCCCGTCCGCCACCAGGTCGGTCCCGATCACCACCGCGATCACGCCGGGCATGGTGCGAGCCTCGCTTGCATCGATCGCGACGATATCGGCGTGCGCATGGGGTGAACGGACCAGCACTGCATGCAGCAGGCCCGCCGGGTGCGCATCGCCGGTGTAGCGGCCGCGGCCGGTCAGCAGGCGCCTGTCTTCGCGACGTGGCAGTGATTTCGGCTCGAACAGGGGCATGAGCGTCTCCGGGATTTCGGCCTATTGGCAGCGCAGAGTCGGAGGGGACGCAACCCTTTGGGTCCGCAGGTAAGGGTTGAGGCAAATCCGGGGCCGGCATCACGAATTCGTGTCGGGTGGCGGCATTTCAGAGATGACCGGTGTGGCGTGCGGGTGTTTAGGAGTCGTTCGGAAACAACCGCGTCATCTCGTCATTCCCGCGAAAGCGGGAATCTACCGCCGCCCGGTGGATTCCTGCTTTCGCGGGAATGACGGTGTATTCGGTTATTTCATGACGGACACTTAGGTTGACTCCGGGCGGTGGCGCCTAGGTATCGAAGGGGCGACCGAGAGGTTTGGTCATCTTCACGTGTTCGGAAGGAAGAGACCTCGATGGATCAGGTCTATGCCGATGTTCCGCAGCGGGATCAGCCGCGCGAAACTGAGGGGGTCGGGGCGCAGCCGCCTCGCCGGTCGCGACGATGGCTGTTGGTTGTCGCGGGCGTGGTGCTGGCCCTTTTGGTGATCGCCGGCGGCGTGGCCTATTGGCTGGCGACGAAGGACTATCAGTCCACGACCGATGCGCAGATTGACGCGAACGTGACGCAGATGGCGTCGCAGGTTGCCGGACGGGTGACGGACATCCAGTTCAGCGACAACCAGCACGTGAATGGCGGGCAGGTGCTGCTGAAGATCGACCCGCGCGACTATCAGGCCAAGCTGGATCAGGCGGTCGCGCAACAGCAGAGCGCCGCGGCGCAGGTTGCGCAGGCGTCGGCACAGCTTGGTGTGCAGCAGGCGTCGCTGGATCAGGCTGGGGCAAATGTGGTGGTGGCGCAGGCCGACCTGACGCAGGCGCGGCAGGATTATGAGCGGTTTCACCGCATCAATCCGCATGCCGTCGCGCAGCAGCAGATCGATCAGGCCGACGCGGCGTTCCGGTCGCAGACGGCGAAGGTTGCGGCAGCGAAGCAGGCAGTGGAGGGGGCCAAGGCGCAAGTCTCGGCGGCGCAGGCGCAGGTGACGGCGGCGAAAGCGGCGGAGCAGCAGGCGCTGGCAGGTGTGTCGACGGCGAAGCTGCAACTTTCCTACACGACGATCGTGGCGCCCAGCGCCGGCCGGGTGACGTATCGACGGGTGAATGTCGGCGATTACGTCCAACCAGGTCAGGCGCTGTTTGCGCTGGTTCAGGACGGCCCGTGGGTGCAGGCGGACTTCAAGGAGACGGAGCTGGCGCATATGCGACCCGGCCAGCCGGTGACGATCTCGGTGGATGGGGTGCCGGGGGTTACGTTCCATGCGCGGGTGGACAGTTTCCAATCCGGCACCGGGTCGCAGTTCAGTGCGCTGCCGGCCGAGAATGCGACCGGCAACTGGGTGAAGGTGGTGCAGCGGGTGCCGGTGAAGATCGTCTTCGATGGTGATGCCTATCAGAAGTATTTTCTTGCTCCGGGCATGTCCGTCGAAGCCAGCGTGAAGGTTCGCTGAGGGTACGTGGCGGACGCGCTTCCCCGCTCGGCGGCAGGCGATCGCAGCCCGTGGCTGATTGCCATCGTGGTTTCGATCGCGACGTTCATGGAGGTGCTGGACACCACCATCGTGAACGTGGCGCT
>DATDIC010000053.1:0-2377 GCA_036521275.1 Acetobacteraceae bacterium | reverse complement strand
CGCCGTGGCATGGTTGTCGAACTCATGGACATCTCCCGGAAGACGGTTCTTGATTATTAACAAAGCCCGATAGTACCGAAGTGAAATCAATATCCGCCGCAGCAATGGCCGGTCAACCGTTCACATGCGGGCGGCGGCACATATGGGGCAAATACTTTGCCGCACGGTCAGTGCGCATGATCCTCGGCCACGTCCGCGAAGCGAAAGAGAAACTCCGGATCGCGCAGTTCCTCGTTCCGATCGATGGGCGGATCGCCTGGGCAGGCCCCCGCACGACCGACGATCGTGCCCCCAAACCGCACGATGTCGCCTGGGTGCAGGCCGGTGGCCGGAGCAAACATCGCCGAGCCGGTGCGGATCAATGTCCCCGAGTTGTCCGGGAAGAACGCCGTCCGCACGGAAAGAGTTGGCCAGATGCGGACCACCAGGCTGGCGCCGTCGCCGGAGCCGGTCAAAAGCGTTTGCCCGACCCGGCCGACCCAGTCATGGGCGACGACCGGCAGGGCGCAGAGCCTGGCCTCGGCCTGGTGCAGTGCCGCCGCGCGGCCGGCTTGCTCGAGCGGCTCGACGCGCAGCGCATGCAGTTCGTCGGCAGCCGCGATGAATGCGGTCTCGTCCGGAGGAAAGCCCGGGAGGGTCCACCGCCAGTAGAGCTTTTGAAAAAAATCGCTGCTGTCGACCACATAATAGCCGCCGACCAGGATGACTGCCGCCAACAGCAGGATGACCTTGCGTGCCCGGAAATACCCAACCAACACCACCACCAGCAAAGGACCCAGTATCGCGCCCAGAATCTCCAGGGAAAGCATCATCGGCAGTCGAGTCCTTCGTGCCTGCGCGTCCGCCGGCCCACGATACGATATCAGGCCGATCGCGGGGACGGGGTCGATCCTATAGCAAGGAGCGCCAGCGTTGGCTGCCAAGCACCGCACCGCAAGACGGCGCGCGCAGCCGGCCCGGGTCGTCCGTCACGCCACTGCCGGGTCCTGCGCGAGGCAGTTGTTGCGCCGTCCTATGACGCCGGCGGCATACGCAGCCGTGCCACGGCCTCGCGCACCGACGGATCGAGGTGAACCTCGGGATCGTCGAAATGCGCCAGCCAAGCCCATACCCCTGATAGAAATTTTCTATCGTTGGCCGGCACCCCTGGCCTGCCCCAGCCGATGCGCCTCGGTCACCAGCGCCGCGGTCAGCGGGGTCAGCGGCTCGCGTTGCGGATAGACCAGTCCGATCATCGGCGGATCGATGTCGTCGATCGGCACCGACCGGATCTGCGTCGTCAGCCCCATCGTCTCGGCCAGCACAGCCGGCATCACGCTGGCCCAGCGCCCGGTGCGCACATGCGAGAACAGCACCACCATCGAGTTCGATTGCAGCGTCGCCTCCGGCTCCGCCCCCGCATCGCGCAGCCGGCGATCGATGACGCGGCGGTTCTGCATGTCGGGGGTCAGCAAACACAGCGGGACGCTGCCGACTTCCGCCCAGGTGACGTGGGTTCGCTGGCCCAGGGGCGAGTCGGCCGAAATCAGCAGTTCATAGCGCTCCTGATACAGCGGCACGAACCGAACCCGCCCGAGCGGCTCGTTATAGACGTAGGTCACGCCGGCATCGATCTCGAGGTTGTCGAGCTGCGTCAGTATGCCGATCGACGTGTGCGAGACCACGGTGAACACCACGTCCGGGTGCCGCTCACGCAGCGGCGTGGTCAGTTCGGCGACGATCGCCAGCGCGGTAGGTACCGCGCCGAGCCGCAGATGGCCGGCGAGGCCCTGCTTCAGCGCCCGAATCTCCTGATGCATCGCACGCGCAGCGCCGACGATGCGGCGCGCCCAGTCCAACACGCGCTGCCCCTCTGGCGTGAAACCCAGCAAGCGCGACCGCCGATGCACCAGCAGCACGCCGAAGCTTTCCTCAAGCTGCTTCAATCCGGCGGACAGCGTCGGCTGCGTGATCCCGCAAGCCTCCGCCGCGCGCCCAAAGTGCTGCTCTCGCGCCAAGGCCAGCAGCATTTCCAGCTTGTCGATCATCGCGGAGCCGATGCTCCGACGCCAAGCGGGTCCCGCGTCATACGGGTGCCTTACGCTTCCCCGCGGCTTCCGTCATTCGCGCGACGACGGAGATGCCGGCTGATCGGGTCCCTATTTTCGGGAGGATTTAAGTAGAACGCGGCAAGAACACGGAATGAGGCGAAGACGCGGAATGCGGCAGCAACGAGGGGTGGGGCATGCAACCCATATTACGCCGGAGGCGCAGGGATGGACAACACCGAGCGCAGCAGCGCCTCCAGCTCCTGGCGCCGGAACGGCTTGCGCAGCACCGTAAATTCCTCTGTGCCATGAAACGAGGCCACGCCCTGCGCCAGACGCAGATAGGCTTC
>DATDIC010000052.1:0-2307 GCA_036521275.1 Acetobacteraceae bacterium | reverse complement strand
TGCGACGTGATCGTGGCGGCGAACGCAATCCATGCGAGCGTCGATTTGCCGCTGCTGCTGCGTCGGCTGCGTACGTTGCTGGCGCCGGGCGGCATGATGGTCTTGATCGAGTCCACAACGCATTTCGCGTGGTTCGACATCACCACGGGCCTGATGGGCGGCTGGCAGCACTTCGCCGATGAACTGCGGGTGGACTGCCCGTTGCTGCCGGCCGCAACCTGGATGGAGGCTTTGCAGGACGCCGGCTTCGAGGCCGCCCGGGCATTTCCGGAAGCGGGCTCACCGGCCGAGGCGCTGGGCCAACATGTGCTTATTGCCCGCGTCGCCGGCGATCCGGCGGCTGAAACCACGGCCGATCACCTGTTCCCAGCCACCCAAAGCACGACCGCATCACAAGCGACCCCGCATGTGGACGCATCGGAGCGCCTGTTGGCCAGCATACTGGAGGCGCTGCCATCCGAGCGGCACGGCATGGTGTGCGATCTGGTGCGCGACGAGGTCATGCGTGTGCTGCGATGCGACGCCGGCAATCCGCCTGGCCGTCACGACCGACTGATGGACCTGGGCCTGGACTCTTTGATGGCGGTGCAACTCCGGGACCGGCTCGGGCGGCGCTTCGGCGCCCCGTTGCCGGTGACGCTGATGTTCGACCATCCGACGATCGATGCGTTGGCGAGTTACCTCTGCGGCCAACTTGCGGCGCCCGAGTTGCCGACAGCCACGCCCACCGAGAGCAGGCATTTTATCCCACCGGCCCAGATCCCAACAGTTGCAACCATGGACGATGCGGAGATTGAGGCGCGTTTGTTGGCGCGGTTCAGCCAGCGCCAACCGACAAAACAGGCGGAAACCGTTGTCAGCCAAGATTGACACTCTGAACCCGCTGCAGCGTGCTTTCCTCGCCCTTGAGGAGACTGAGGCGCGTCTCGCCGCGGTGACGGCCTCTGCGCGTGAACCGATCGCGATAATCGGGCTCGGCTGTCGCGTGCCCGGAGGAGGTCGCGACGCAGCGAGCTTCTGGCAGTTGCTCCGTGACGGCATCGATGCGATCACGCCGATCCCGGCGGATCGCTGGAATCACGACGCACTCTACGACCCGGATCCGGCGACACCGGGACACATAGCAACGCGCTGCGGCGGTTTCGTGGATGGGATCGACGCGTTCGATCCTAGCTTTTTCGGCATCGCCCCGCGCGAGGCCGAAGGCATGGACCCGCAACAGCGCCTGTTGCTCGAAGTAAGCTGGGAGGCGCTGGAGAATGCGGGGCAGGCGCCGGACCACCTGGAGAATTCGCCGACCGGCGTGTTTGTCGGCGCGGCTGCCAGCGACTATGCCTACCTCCAGCTCAAATCGGGCGACACTGGGCTCCTGGATGCCCATTTCACCTCGGGGATCGCGCATAGTGTCGTCAGCGGACGCCTGTCGTTCCTGCTTGGACTGCGCGGCCCCAGCCTGACCGTCGACACGGCGTGTTCCTCGTCGCTGGTTGCCGTCCATCTTGCGTGCCAGGCACTGCGGAATTCGGAATGCCGGATGGCGCTGGCCGGCGGTGTCAATCTTATCCTGGCACCGGATCTGTTCATCGCCCTGTCGCGGTCGCGCATGCTGTCGCCTGACGGGCGGTGCAAGACGTTCGATGCGGCTGCGGACGGATTTGCCCGTGCCGAAGGCTGTGGTGTGCTGGTGCTCAAGCGACTGAGCGACGCGCGTGCCGATGGCAACCGGGTCCTGGCGGTTATCAGCGGCAGCGCGGTCAACCAGGACGGTCCAAGCAGCAGCTTGACCGCCCCGAACGGCCCGGCGCAAGAGGCGGTCATCCGCTCCGCCCTGGCGTTTGCCGGGCTCACACCACGCCAGGTCGGCTATATCGAAGCACATGGCACCGGAACGCAACTTGGTGATCCGCAGGAGGTAAAGGCACTGGGTGCAGTGTTCGGCGCCGATCGGCGTGCCGGCCAGCCGCTGCGCATCGGATCGGTGAAGACCAATCTGGGGCATCTTGAGGCCGCCGCCGGGGTGGCCGGCATGATCAAGGTCGTGCTGGCGCTGCAGCATCGCACCATCCCGCCACACCTGCATTTTCATGTGCCCACCCCGCACATCGCGTGGGATGAACTGCCGCTGGAGGTCCCGGTCGAACCGGTTCCCTGGGAAACAATCGGCGGGCGGCGCGTGGCTGGCATCTCTTCGTTCGGCTTCAGCGGCACGAACGCACACGTGATTGTCGAGGAAGCGCCGGAAGAATCCGTGCTGCGCGGCACGCAGCCGGACCGCGTGAGTCTGCTGGCTGTGTCGGCGCGTGACCA
>DATDIC010000051.1:0-4378 GCA_036521275.1 Acetobacteraceae bacterium | reverse complement strand
GGAAGAGGATGCGCTCGGCGACGTACAGGTGCCGGCGGAGCATCTGTGGGGAGCGCAGACGCAGCGTTCTCATTTGAACTTCCCGATCGGGGTCGAGCGGTTCAAGTGGGGGCGGCCGGTCATCCGCGCGCTCGGGTTGCTGAAGAAGGCGGCTGCGCTGGCCAACCAGGAGCTGGGTCAGTTGCCGAAGGCGAAGGTGGACCTGATCGTCCGCGCCGCGCAAGACGTGATCGACGGCAAGCTGGATGGGGAGTTCCCGCTGGTTGTGTTCCAGACCGGCTCGGGCACACAGACCAACATGAACGCCAATGAGGTGATTTCCAACCGGGCGATCCAGCTTGCCGGCGGCGTGCTGGGATCGAAGAAGCCCATCCATCCGAACGACGACGTGAACCACAGCCAGTCGTCCAACGACACGTTCCCGACCGTGATGCACATTGCGGCGGTCGAACAGATCCAGGACGTGCTGCTGCCGGCGGTAAAGGTGCTACGGGACACGCTGGCGGCAAAGGTGGACGCATATAAGTCCATTGTCATGGTCGGCCGGACGCATTTGCAGGATGCGACGCCGCTGACGCTTGGACAGGTGATATCGGGGTGGGTTGCGCAGCTCGATCATGCGATGGGGGTGATCGAGCAGTCGCTGGAGGGCCTGCTGCGGCTGGCGATCGGCGGCACGGCGGTCGGTACCGGGCTGAACGCCGATCCGCGCTTCGGCGACACGGTCGCGCGCAAGCTGCACGACGACACCGGCAAGCCGTTCGTGTCGGCGCCCAACAAGTTCGCGGCGTTGTCTGCGCACGATGAGATGGTGAATGCCAGTGCGGCGATGCGCACCCTGGCCGGCGCGCTGATGAAGATCGCCAATGACGTGCGCTTTCATGCGTGCGGCCCGCGGGCGGGGTTCGCCGAGTTGCGGATACCGGAGAACGAGCCGGGGTCGTCCATCATGCCGGGCAAGATCAACCCGACGCAGTGCGAGGCGCTGACCATGGTGGTAGTGCAGGTTTTCGGCAACGATCACGCGGTGGCGTTCGCCGGGTCGCAGGGGAATTTCCAGCTTAATGTCTATAAGCCGATCATGCTGCACAATGTGCTGGAGTCGGCGGAGCTGCTGGCGGACGGGTGCCGTTCGTTCGAGGAGCACTGCGCGCGCGGGATCGAGCCGAACGAAAAGCGCATCAAGCAGCATCTGGACAATTCGCTGATGCTGGTGACCGCGCTCAATCCGCATATCGGGTACGAGAATGCGGCGAAGATTTCGCTGACGGCGTATCGCGAGGATATCAGCCTGCGAGAGGCGGCGTTGAAGCTGGGTCTGCTGACCGCGAAGCAGTTCGACGAATGGGTCAGGCCTGAGGACATGACGCATCCGCTGGCGGCGAAGGGGTCGTGACAGGCGGCGGCTCCGCTTCCTGTCAGGGGGTCGTCGTGCGATGATTGGTCACCTCAGGCAGAAGGATCGCGCCCGATGATCACGCTGTATGGAATGGGCAGCCCCAACGTCGTCAAGGTCTATATCGCACTGGAGGAACTTCGGCTGCCGTACGAGGTGCGCCCGGTTGACGTGTTTGCCGGTGCGCAGTTCGACGCTGATTTCCTGAAGCTTAACCCGCTGGCCAAGGTGCCGGTGATTACCGACAGCGACGGTCCGGGCGGTGAGCCGATATCGGTGTTCGAATCGGGCGCCATCCTGCTGTATCTCGCGGACAAGACCGGCGAGCTTTTGCCGCATGATCCACGGCCGCGCGCCAATGCGATCCAGTGGATGATGGTGCAGATGACCAATATCGGTCCGATGTGCGGGCAACTGGTTCACTTCAAGCGCTTCGCCCCGGCGGGGAACGACTACGCGGTGTCGCGCTATGCCACGCAGGTGCACAGGCTGTTCGAGCTGTACGACCAGCGGCTGGCGAGCCAGAGCTGGGTCGGCGGGGCGGAGTACAGCATCGCGGATATCGCCGCGTTTCCGTGGCTGCGCATCGGGGCGATGCTGCTCGGCGATGCGGCGGCGGCGGAGTTCGGCAACGTGCGGGGCTGGGTCGATCGCATCGCGGCACGCCCGGCGGTGCAACGGGCGCTGGCCGCGGTGGATCGGGTGCGGACGCAGACCACGCAATTCGACAAGGCGAGCCCGGAGAATCTGGACCGGCTGCTAGGGCGCGGGAAATTTGCCGCGGCGTGAGGCGAAAGACGAACACGAGGGATATGCCGGAGGAGTGTGTCCTGGCATGGGCGCTGAATAAGCTGCCAGTGGCAAGCAGGTTATTTCAAGTATCGGCCGAAACCACATTGTTCTGGGGCGGCATCCAGCCGTATCGGTGACGCGAACCATCGCGTGCTATGGACAACCGGCGAGTCAGACAGCATCCTTCCGCGAAGGCTGCCGGTTCGCCGGATCAGGGGAGGAGACGATGCAACCAAGCGGTGCTGGCCGAATGCTGGTGATCGGCCTGGGATTCCTGCTCGGCGGAGCGGTCGCCGCAGGCGCTGCCCGCGCGGCGACGGTGTGCGCGCAGCCGCAGCAGATGGACGGGTTCAAGACCTGCGCCGATGTCAGCAAAGCCGAGCAAGAGGGCGGACTTACCTTCTACACCACCGACCCCGGCTCGGACACCGCCAAGGTGCTGGCGGCGTTCCACAAGGCGTTTCCGAAGATTGCCGGCAATTACCTCCGCCTGCAAGCGGGGGCTCTCTACGCGAAGCTGCTATCGGAGCGCCGCGCCCGCTCCTACGTCGCGGACGTGATGGAAATCTCCGACATGGGGTTCGTGCTCGACTTTCAGAAGCGCGGTGGCTACGAACCGTACGTTTCACCAGAAATGACCGCGTACAAGCCGGAGTACAAGAGCAGCCCGGAAGGCTTCTGGACCTGGGGCGAGATCATCATGGCCGGGATCGCTTACAACCCGAAGGTGGTGCCGCCCGATCAGGCGCCGAAGAGCTGGCTCGATGTGCTCGATCCGAAATGGAAGAACGCGGTCAGCGTGAAGGATTCGAACTCCGGCCTGGAGCATGAGACCTGGTACGAGCTGCGCCGGCTATATGGAGAGCAGTACTGGCAGAAATTCGCGGCGCTGGAACCGAAAGCGTACGATTCCTACGTGCAACAGTACAGCCAGGCGGTAAACGGGCAGGACAAGATCATTCATACCGCGCAGTATTCGGGCTATCTGGAGTTCAAGGAGCGCGGCGCGCCGATCGCCTTCGTCTATCCGCCGGACGGGCTGCCGGCCGGACCAGGCGTTTACGGCGTGATTGCCAATGCACCGCATCCGGAAGCGGCGAAGCTGTTCATGGACTGGCTGCTGTCCGTGCCGGGGCAGGAGGCGCTGGATGACGCGCTGTTTCTCAATTCGCCGCGGCCGGACGTTCCGCCGCCGCCCGGTGGGGTGTCGGCAAGCAAGCTCAAGCTGCTGTTTCCCAGCGACTGGCAGAGCTTTCTTGAAACCCGCCCCGAATTCAATAAAGTATGGAACCAGATGACCGGCCTGCACTGACGCGCGTCCACCGTGGCGGGAATCTTCCGCCCCTTGGCTATGAGGCTGCGGCAAGCGCGGGGCGCCGGGGCGCGGGCCTGGCTAACGCCGATCGTGCTGTTGGTCTGCGGCAGCCTGGTGGTTTATCCGGTGGTGTTCCTGGTCATCGAATCGCTGAATGTCGGCGATCCCGAGCAATTTCCGCCGCAGGATTTCGGCCTCGGCAATTACGGCGCGATTGCCGAATATTCCGATATTCTTTGGAGAACGGCGGCGATCGCCGGCATGGCCACGGTGATGGCCATGGTGTTCGGCTTCGTGCTGGCCTGGATACTGACCCGCACCGCGCTGCCCGGCCGGCGCCTGCTCGAGCGGCTGATGGAGCTGCCTTATTACGTGACGCCGCTGGTGGGGGCGCTCGCGTGGGGCATCCTGGCCGGGCCGAAGACCGGGTTCCTAAACCAGATTTGGCGCCTGGTCGGCGGGCGGGGCGACCTTTTCAATGCGTACTCGCTGTTCGGGATCGCCTGGGTGATGGCGTTCTTCGAAGGCACGGTAGCCTTCGTGATGATCGCCGCGGCGATGAAGTCGATGGATCCGGCGCTGGAGGAAAGCTCGGCCGTCCTCGGGGCCGGCAAGCTGCAGACGACGCTGCGGATCACGCTGCCGCTAGTTGCCCCCGGCGTGCTGGGCGCGGCGGTGTTCGTGTTCGCGGAAATGCTTGGTTCCTTTGCCGCCGCCTTCGTGCTGGGGATTCCGGGCCGGATCTACATCGTGACCACGGCGATCTGGGAGGAGACGCTGTCGTTTCCGCCGCAGTATGGGCGCGCGTCGGCACTCGGGCTGTCATTGTTTGTCGTGATGCTGGTGACGCTCGGTATTGCGCGGCTGCTGTTGCG
>DATDIC010000050.1:0-3046 GCA_036521275.1 Acetobacteraceae bacterium | reverse complement strand
TCTTCCCACCCGTCCGGCCGGCGAGCGTTTTCGCGCGCTGCTGGCAGGTCCGGGCATTGTGCAACTGCCCGGCGCTCATAACGGCATGGCGGCGTTGCAGGCGAAGGCCGCCGGGTTCGCGGCGCTGTATTTATCCGGTGCGGCGATGACAGCGCAGATGGGATTGCCTGACCTGGGGGTGATCACGGTCGACGAGGTGTGCTTCTTCATCCGCCAGATCACGCGTGCCGCCGCGCTGCCGGTGCTGGTGGACGGCGACACGGGATACGGCGAGGCGCTGAACGTGATGCACACGGTGCGCTGCTTCGAGGAGGCGGGCGCCGCCGCGGTGCACATCGAGGATCAGTTGCTGCCGAAGAAATGCGGTCACCTGAACGACAAGAAGCTGGCCGATGCACACGAGATGGCCGCCAAGGTCGCGGCGGCGGCGCGCGCGCGGCGGCACCTGTTCATCATCGCCCGCACCGATGCCGCCGCCAGCGAAGGCATCGATGGCGCGGTGGCGCGGGCGAAACTGTATCTGGACGCGGGAGCAGATGCGATCTTCCCCGAGGCGCTGACCACTGCCGAGATGTTCCGCGATTTCGCTCGCCGGGTGCAGGCGCCATTGCTGGCGAACATGACCGAGTTTGGCCGCACGCCGTTCTTCACCGCGGCCGAGTTCGCGGCGATGGGGTACAAGATGGTGATCTGGCCAGTGAGTTCGCTGCGCGTCGCCAACAAGGCCCAGGCGGAGCTGTACGCGGCCATTCGTCGCGATGGCGGCACGCAGAACATGGTCGATCGGATGCAGACACGCGCGGAGCTGTACGAGACGATCGGCTATCACCAGTACGAGGCGCTGGACGCCTCGATCGTGCAGACCGTGGTGCCGCAGGGAATGCCGCAGCGTGGCGTATAAGCGGCCGGTCTATATCGGCAGCGAGATCTATCGCAACTCCAGCTACGGGCCGAAGCATCCGCTGGCGATTCCACGTGTCTCGACCTGCACGGATCTGTGCCGGGCGATGGGGTGGCTGGCCGCCGACGCGTACCATGACGCACCGCTGGCGGCGGATGCGGAGCTGATGCGGTTTCACTCGCCGGACTATGTCGATGCGCTGCGGCGCGCCGAAGCGAGCCAATGTGTTTCTGAAGCGGAGCGGATGCGGTTCCGCATCGGGGCCGACGGTAACCCGGTATATCGCGAGATGTTCCGGCGGCCCGCCATCTCCGCCGGCGGTGTGATGCTGGCGGCACGACTGACCGCGACGGGCGGGATCGCGCATTGTCCCGGAGGCGGCACGCATCACGGCCGTCCGAACCGGGCGGCGGGTTTCTGCTTTCTGAACGACCCTGTGCTGGGGCTGCTGACCTGGCTGGAGCACGGGATCAGCAACATCGTTTACCTGGATATCGACGCGCACCATGGCGATGGGGTGCAGGATGCATTCCATGACGACGAGCGGGTGTTCACGATCAGCATCCATGAAGCAGAACGCTGGCCGTTCACTGGTGCGGCGGATGACCGGGCGGGTGGTGCGGCGCGCAACTTCCCCGTTCCGGCGGGATTCAACGACAGCGAGTTTGCGTTTTTGATGCAGCATGCGGTGATACCGCTGATCCGCAGCCGCCGGCCGGAGGCGATCATGCTGCAAGCTGGTGCCGATGCGCTGGAGGAAGACCCGCTGTCGCGGCTGGCCCTGTCGAACAACGCGTATTTCGCCGCGATGGACGCATTGATGCCGCTGGCGCCTCGGCTGGTGGTGCTGGGCGGTGGCGGCTACAATCCGTGGTCGGTCGCGCGTTGCTGGGCAGGAATGTGGGGGTCGCTGAATGGGGTGCCGATTCCGGCCAGGTTGCCGATAGCGGCGGAAACCGTGCTACGCGGATTGATCTATGATAGGGCGGCTGGCCGGCACCCACCGGAACACTGGTTCACCACGTTGCGGGACCCGCCCCGGCCGGGCCCGGTGCGGCACGGGGTTTGCCGGCTGGCTGAGATCGCACTGAGGGAAAGCGTGTCCGCATGAAGCGTCGTGCCCTGCTCGCGTTGCTGATGGCCGCTCCAGCCTTCGTCGCCCTGGCCCAGTCGGGCGAGCCGACCAAGCCGCAGCCGGACCTGCCGAAGCAGCCGGTCGTGATCGTGACCAAGGGGGGTCAGCGGCACACGTTCAACGTGGAGATGGCGAGCACGCCCGACCAGCAGATCACCGGTCTGATGTTCCGCACGAGCGTGGCTCCGGACGGCGGCATGCTGTTCGATTGGGGCAGTCCGCGCCAATCGGAGATGTGGATGAAGAATACGTTGGTGCCGCTGGACATGGTGTTCATCGCCGCCGACGGCACGATCGATTCGATCGCGGAGAACACGGTGCCGCAGAGCCTGCGGGTCATCCCGAGCCATGGTCCGGTGCTGGCGACGCTGGAGCTGGCGGGGGGAACCACGGCGCGGCTGGGTATCACCGTGGGGGACAAGGTACTGGCGCCGATGTTCCACGACGTCGGCTGATGTGGTAGGGCGCTGGCCCAACGGGGCGTGGCGCAGCTTGGTCAGCGCGCGTGTTTTGGGTACACGAGGCCGCCGGTTCGAATCCGGCCGCCCCGACCATGATTTGGAAGGACTGAATTGATGCGCGCGCGGATCTATCAGCCGCCCAAGACGGCCATGCAGTCGGGACGCGCCGGCACCGACCATTGGATGCTGGAGTTCGAGCCGGCGTCGCCTCGGCGGCCGGATCCGCTGATGGGGTGGATCGGCAGCGCGGATACGCAACCGCAAGTCAGGCTGACGTTCGAGACGCGGGAGGAAGCGGTCGCGTATGCGGAGAAAAACGGCATCGAGTACGAGCTGCAACTGCCGCAGGCCCGGCGCGTGAAGCCGAAGGTCTATGCCGATAATTTCCGCTATGGCAGGCGGGAGATGTGGACACATTAGTGGCGTTGATGCCGCCGGGCACGGGTGAGCGCCCTTAGCTCAGTTGGACAGAGCAACAGCCTTCTAAGCTGTGGGTCGCTGGTTCGAGTCCAGCAGGGCGCGCCAGATTTCCCCAACTCCCGCGGAAAA
>DATDIC010000049.1:0-14181 GCA_036521275.1 Acetobacteraceae bacterium | reverse complement strand
ATATGGGGTTCCGGTTCGTGACCGTCGCCAATGACAGCGGGCTGATGGCGCGTGCGGCGCGGGAGGTTGTGACCTCTGTGCGCAAAGCGGCCGGGCCGGTCGCCGCCCACTGAATGCCGAGAGGGGGAGCATCACTCCCCCTTCGCTTTGACGCAGGAGACGCGGGCCATGCCACAGCCGCCGGTGATCCGTCTACACCCGGACGACAGCGTGGTGGTTGCGCGCGCAACCTTGTTGCCGGGCACCCCCGTGTTCGATGGCGTCGTTGCTGCGGAGCGGATTCCGGCCGGGCACAAGGTGGCTGTGCGCTCGATCGCGCCCGGCGAACCGGTGCGGCGCTATGGGCAGATCATCGGCTTCGCGACCGCGCCGATCGCGCCGGGTCGCCACGTGCACGTGCAGAATTGCGGCATGGGCGATTTCGCCAAGGACTACGCGTACGGTGTGGACGCGCGGCCCACCGCCCCGGCCAACAGCCCGGCGACGTTCGCCGGAATTCGCCGCGCCGACGGGCGGGTTGCGACGCGCAACTACATCGGCATCCTGACGAGCGTGAACTGCAGCGCGCACGTCGCCGGCCTGGTAGCGGATGTTTTCAAACGCAACCCATTCACCGGCGACGACCCGCTCGCCGATTATCCGAACGTCGATGGCGTGGTCGCGCTGACGCACAAATCCGGCTGCGGCATGACGGAAGGCGATCCGTTGCGGCTGCTGCGACGGACCCTGGCCGGCTACGCACGGCATGTGAATTTCTCGCATGTGATCGCGCTGGGGCTCGGGTGCGAGGTGAACCAGCTCGGCGGACTGATGCAGGAGCAGCGGCTTGCCGGGCGGCTGAAGTCGATGGACATCCAAAGCATGGGTGGCACGCGCAAGACCGTGGAAGCGGGCGTGGCGTTCGTGAAGGAGGTTCTGGCGGAAGCCAACCAGGTGACGCGCGAGCCAGTACCGGCCAGTGAGCTGACCGTGGCACTGCAGTGCGGTGGATCGGACGGGTATTCGGGCGTATCCGCCAACCCGGCGCTCGGCGCAGCGAGCGATCTGCTGGTGAGGCACGGCGGTACGGTGATCCTGTCGGAAACGCCAGAGACTTATGGGGCGGAACACCTGCTGACCCGTCGCGCCGTGTCACGCGAAGTGGGCGAGAAGCTGGTGGCACTGATGCGCTGGTGGGAAGAGTACACGCAGCGCGAAGGCGCGGAGATGAACGCCAATCCGTCGCCGGGAAACAAGGCCGGCGGACTGACGACGATCCTGGAAAAGTCGCTCGGCGCGATGGCGAAGGCGGGCAGTACCAATCTGGTTGACGTGGTGAACTATGCCGAGCCGGTCACGGCAAAGGGCTTCGTTTTCATGGATACGCCGGGCTACGACCCGGTGGCGGCGACGGGCCAGGTGGCGGGTGGCGCCAACCTGGTGTGCTTCACCACCGGCCGCGGCAGCGTGTTCGGCTGCAAGCCGTCGCCTTCGATCAAGCTGGCGACCAACACGCCGATGTATCGCCGCATGGAAGACGATATGGACGTGAACTGCGGCACCATCCTGGACGGCGACGAGACCGTGCAGGAATGCGGCCAACGGATTTTCGAGCTGATGCTGCGCGTCGCATCCGGCGAGCAGACCAAGAGCGAGCAGTTCGATTTCGGTGCGGCGGAGTTCGCGCCCTGGGTGATCGGGGCGACGATGTAGCCGCCGCCGTTGCGGCCGCCTAGCTCAGGAGTGTTTTTCTCCCTTGGCCATGTGATATCCGGCCTTCATTGCCTCACCTTCGCACATATAGCCGCCGCGCTTGGTTTTCCCGTACGACTTGCTGCCTGAAACGTGCAGGACTTTGCTACCGGGATTGCCCCACACGACTGTGTCCGACGGGCAATGTGACTTCGCGTCGGCCTCGGTCGTGAAACCGGCGTGGCCGGTGCTGGCCTGTCGGGCGGTGTGACCGGTTTTGGTCGTCGGCGCGGTTGCGGCAGAGGCGGGTGGCGTGCTGGCCTGTGGCGTGGTGGCCGGCGTTGTCTGGGCGATAGCTGCACCCCCGCCCAGAATCAGGGCGCTGGCGAGCAAGCCGGTAAACACAGTTCGCATGGATCGACCTCGATGCGCGTTGCGATCACCAGTCTTCCACACCGTCCGTTGGCGCAAGTCAATGATCGGCCGCCTTCCTGGCCGGTGAGTCGCAAGCCTGTGAGAGGCATGGGACGGGTCAACGCACCCCGGTTATGAGGTGATTATCTCCTCCAGGCGGATCGGCAGTTGTCGCACCCGAACGCCGGTGGCGTGCCAGACGGCATTCACCACCGCGGCGGCGACGCCAACCATGGGCAATTCGCCAATGCCCTTGGCGCCGAGCGGATTGGAGCGACGCTCATCATTGGGCACGAAGAATGCCTCGATCGGTGGGACGTCCGCGTTCACCGGAACGAGGTATTCGGCGATGTTGGCGTTGACCACGCGGCCGGTCTCTTCATCGACATGCGTCTGTTCCAGCAAGGCCATGCCGATCCCGTACACGATCCCGCCGATAAGCTGGCTGCGAGCTGTCTTGGCGTTAAGGATGCGCCCGCCGTCGAACGCGGCGACATAGCGGGCCACCCGGATCTCGCCCAATTCGGGGTCCACGCGGACTTCCGCGAACTGCGCGCCGAACGCGTGCATCGAGTATTGCTGCTTTTCCGGCCCCGATTCGGCGTGGGCGGTCGATTCCACGGCTTGCATCCCGCGATGGGCCATCAACTCGGCGATGGGAATGCGTCCGTCGGGCCCGACCACGGCACCATTCGCCAGATTCAGTGCCTGGTCCGAGGCCCCCTGCCAGCGATCGGCGCGCGCCATGTCGAACAGCTTGCCGCGTACTGACTGGCAGGCCGCCAGCACTGCCGGGCCAAGGCTTGCGACCGTCATCGAGCCACCGGATACGGGTGCTTTCGGCAGGTTTGAGTCGCCGAGTTGCACGCGGACCCAGCCAAGGGGGATGCCGAGCGTCTGGGCGGCAGTCTGCGCCATGACGGTGTAGGTGCCCGTGCCGATATCCTGGCTGCCGGCCTGGACAAGCGTGGCGCCGTTGGCACCGATACTCACGCGTGCGCTGGCCGGGCTGCGGTTGGTGGGATAGGTGCTGGTCGCCATTCCCATGCCGACGAGATACCGGCCATCGCGCATCGAGCGTGGCGCCGGGTTCCGTCGCGACCAGCCGAATGCCTCGGCCCCCATGGCGTAGCAGGCGCGCAGTGCCTTGCTGGCGAACGGCTTGTTTTCGTGGGGATCGATTTCGGCGTAGTTGCGCAGGCGGAACTCGATCGGGTCGAGCTGCAACTGTGCGGCCAGCTCGTCCATGGCCGATTCGAGTGCGAAATTGCCGGGGGCCTCGCCGGGCGCACGCATGTAGGTCGGCAGGCTGGCATTGGTCGCCACCAACCGATGGGTCACGGCGACATTGTCACAGGCGTATAGCATCTCCGTCGCCAGTGCGACCGGCTCGCTGTATTCACCGAGCGCCGGCATCGACATCTGCGAAAATCCGTCGTGGCGCATCGAGACGAGGCGACCGTCTTGTCCCGCCGCGAAGCGCAGCTTCTGGATGGTCTGAGGCCTGTAGCCGTTGGAGGTGAACATCTGCTCGCGGGTGATTGCCAGCCGCACCGGCCTGCCGACCATTTTTGCCGCCATGGCCGCGAGGATGGCGGGCGGCCAGGTATTTCCCTTGCAGCCGAAACCGCCGCCAAGGAACGGGCACAGGACATGTACGTCGGTCGGGTCGATGCCGAACAGGGCAGCGAAGGATGTCTGGGTGCCGGAGATGCCCTGGGTGGAGTGCCAGACGGTCAGCTTGGTGCCGTTCCATTGCGCAAGGGTGGCGTGCGGCTCCATCGGATTATGGTTTTCGATGGGTGTGGTGTAGGTGGCTTCGAGCTGGACGGCCGCGCTGCTGAAAGCTGTTTCAGGATCGCCGCGCCGGGAATCGGGCGAGCGGCTGCCATTACGGAAATGCTTCGGCACATAGGCCTGGTCCAGTACGGATTCCATGCGCGTGAGCGGCTCGCCCGGCTGGTAATGCACGCGCACCGAGGCGGCGGCGGCCAGGGCGCGGTCCAGGGTGTCGGCGACCACGACGGCGACGTGCTGGCGGTTGTAGTAGACGGTCATGTCCTGCAGAAGCGGGGCATGGACCGTTTGTGGCGCGCCATTCTGGCCGCCGAGGCGGATGGCGTTTTGCGGCGTGATGATCAGGACCACGCCAGGCATCGCTTGTGCCTCGGAAAGCTCAAAGCCGGTGATCTGGCCCGCTCCGATCGTGCTTTCCACCAAGGCGGCGTGCAGCATGCCGGGAGCGGTGAACTCCCCGGCGTAGCGGGCGCCGCCGGTTACCTTCAGGCGGCCGTCGATGCGATTGAGCGGCTGTCCCAGGATTTGCATGCGCGCTCTCCTTCAGGCTGCAACGGTGCGCAGGGCGCGCAGCACGACGTTGCGCAGCAGCGGCAGTTTGAAAGCGTTCTGGCTGGCCGGCCTGGCACCCTGCCCGGCTTGCATTGCCGCATCGCGCAAGTTGTCGTCGTTCAAGGTCTGTCCGTGCAGTGCCGCTTCCACTTCCGGCAGGTGCCAGGGCTTGGTGCCAACACCGCCCGCCGCGACCCGAATATCGCTGATCGTTCCGTTCGTAACCTGCATGGCGACGGCGGCGGCAACCAGGGCAAACTCGAAGCTCGCCCGGTCGCGGACCTTCAAATAGGTGCAGCGGCGCGCCGCCGGGCTTGCCGGGACCACGATGGCGGTGATCATCTCGCCAGGCTGGAGATTGGTTTCGTTCTGCGGTGAGTCGCCCGGCAGGCGGTGGAAATCGCGCACCCGAAGCTGGCGTGTGGACCCGCCTGCATCGTGCAGCTCCACCGTCGCATCAAGCGCCACCAAGGCGACCGCGAAATCCGACGGATGGGTGGCGATGCAGCGGTCGCTGCCGCCGAGGATTGCCAGCAACCGGTTTTCGCCCGGAATGGCGGGGCAGCCGGAACCAGGGTCACGTTTATTGCAAGCGAAACCGGTGTCGCGGAAATAGCCGCAGCGGGTGCGCTGCAACAGGTTGCCGCCCATGGTGCCCATGTTGCGCACCTGCGGCGATGCAGACGCAAGCAACGCCTGGCTGATCACCGGCCAGCCGGCAATGATGGCTGGATGGGCGGCGACGTCGCTCATCCGCGCCATTGCCTCCAGCCGGGCACCGTTATCGTCGATGTGGATGGCGGAGAGACCCAGTGGTTCCAGATCGACCAGATGTGTCGGCGCCTCTACGTTGTTCTTCATCAGTTGCATCAGATCGGTGCCGCCGGCGATATACTTGGTACCGGTGGCGGCTGCGGTGGTCGTGGCTGAATCCAGCCCGTTCGGGCGTGCCAGGGTGAACGCCTGCATCGCTCAGCCCTCCTGCATGCGTGTGGCCGCATCGTGAATGGCATCGACGATATTGGGATAGGCGCCGCAGCGGCAGATATTGCCGCTCATCCATTCGCGCATTTCGGCGGGTGAGCCGGTGTGGCCTTCATCGATGAGGGCCACGGCGGACATGATCTGGCCCGGCGTGCAGTAACCGCACTGGAAGGCGTCATGGTCCATGAAGGCAGCCTGAACCGGATGCAGATCACCGTTCACGGTCAGCCCTTCGATCGTGGTGATCGCCTTGTCCTGGCAGCGTATGGCCAGCGTGAGGCAGGAGACCACGCGTCGGCCATCCAGATGCACGGTGCAGGCGCCGCAGGAGCCGTGGTCGCAGCCTTTCTTGGTGCCGGTGAGGCCGGCCTGCTCCCGCAGCACGTCCAGCAGCGAGGTGCGCGGCTCGATAGTAAGGTCCATACGCTGGCCGTTGATCAGCAGCGTGATGTCCTGCTGCGGCAAAGCGGTGGCGGTATCGGCGGGATGGGAGACAGGCGACGCGGGAATTGCCTGAGCGCGATCAGCGATCGGCAGCAGGGCAAGCCCCCCGGCCGTGCTGCCAAGCAGACCTCGGCGGGTCAGTGACGAAGGTGCCATTCGAAGTTCCTCCTGCCCGGAATAACAAAGCTGGGCGCGGGAACGGGTTTGCGGAGTGCAAAATCACGGGTGGTTGAACGGGTTCCGCGAAGATTCCGTGTCCCGCCGCGAATTCTTGTTACAGACGGTAATAGCCGGCTGCCTCGTGTAACGCGGGGGCAGGAATCATCCCGCCGGCGGTGAGCCGGTCGCACCAAGTTGCTCGGGCGAGCGGAAGATCAGTGCCGGTGGACGCGGATTCAGTCGCCGCGGGCGCCGAGCGCTATTTCGATCGTGCGCAACAGGTCGTCGATCGTAAAAGGTTTCGCGATGAATGGGTGCCCGCTTGACGCGGCATGCGCGTTCCACTCGGGATCGCCACTCATGAGCACGACGGAGATATGCATTTCTTCGGCCAATTGCTGCACGTCGGCAGCGCCACCACCCGGCAGCAGGCGGTCGAGCAAGACAAGATCGCACTCGCCGGTACGAAGCCGCTGCACGGCCTCTGCCGCGGTGCCAACCTGAATGGCGCGATAGCGCTCACTTAAGGCCTCGGCCACTACGTCAGATACCAGTGGCTCGTCCTCGACCACCAGGATGCAGCGCTTTTCTTCCATGTTTCCAGGTTGTGGTGGATCGTCCACAAGCGAGCATGTCTGAGCGGAGTGTAGCGGAATGTCAGGCCAGGTCCAGCACTTTACGGGCGGAAAGTTGCGTATTTTTGTACTAACCCATGCCAGTGGCAGCACAGTTTTGCATGAAGCGCGATCCGGTTGGCGAGTTTATCGCCCGGCAGCCCGCCAGGCCTGTCGATGGTCCGCTGATTGACGGGCGTGCGGACATGTTTTCGCACCCTTTGTGCAGCACGCAACGGCGTGGCGGGGGGCCATTACGTGGATTTCGCCGTATGCTGGTCGCCGCGACAAAGCTGCGTCCCGGGCCGCCGATCCAAGGGGCGGGGGTCGCGTGTCATCAGGCGCAGAATTGCGGCATCGATCCGGAGCAGGAGCCTCACGGCGTAATGCTGGGCGTCGTTGAGCGGTACCGCTGGAAGGCTCAAGCGCGGCGGTTCGGTTCGGTCGCCGGGTGGAACCGGTTCCAGCAGCGCTGCGATATTTGCGCTGATCGTCGCTGCGGTCGTGCGCGCCAGCGCAAGCAGGTCCGGGTCGCACAGCCGCACGCCCTGCAATGCGAACCTGCCCAGCTCCTGTGCCCATTCATCGCATGCCTGCAGCAGCAGCACCCGTTCGCGCAGCAGGGGATTTCGCAGCGTCCCCGGACCGGACAGAACGGGAGTGACAGCTACATGCAGATCATGCAGGCGTTGCGCGGACATCAGCAGTGCGCCTGGAAGGTCCGGTAAATCCTCACCCCCCGTCAACCTGGTTACGGCCGCGGCCACGCCGTATCCCAAGGCTCGCAGCAGGCTGGCGAATGCGGTCTCGATCACAGCCCGTCCGGACCGGGGCAGCACCAGGCACGCGACCAGAACGCCGGACGCAGCGCCGATCGAGGTTTCCTCCAGTCGCACCAGCAACAGCTCCGGAGCGAAATAGCCCATCATTCCGAACATCAGCGCGAGGATGATCGTGATCCAGAACACCATCACGCCATAGGCCGCCATGTAGGCCTGAAAGGCGAGGAAGACGGCGGCGACGATCATTGCGAGGCTCAACAACGTGTGGCCGGCCAGCGCCGTGGCGAGCAATACGCCGGCAATAACGCCCGCCAGCGTGCCCACCATGAATTGCGCCACCTTGGCGATCGATTCGCCGCGCGAGCGAGTGCCCTGAAACATTGCGAAGGCTGCGAAGGCGGCCCAGTACCAGCGGCCATGTGAGACCAGCTCGCCGAAGCTGATGGCGAGTGCGGCTGCCACCGCGGCTTGCAGCGCGGGGTGCAACCCGGGCCAGATGCCGGCCGGCGGCGGTATCGGCGGTGGAAATGAAACCGGCTCCAGCATCGGCTTCGGCGCCTCGTGCAGCACAGTGGCAAGCAGCGCCAAGGCGCTCTCGAGCTCACCTGCGGGACGCTGTGACAGCACCGGGACGGGAATAGGATCATCCGCGAGAAGCCCCCGCGCGAGCATGGTCAGCGTGTCGGATAACCGGGGTCGTCTGGCCTCGTTGCCGATATCCTGGCGCGCCGCGCGGGCGACGTGCTGGGTCGTGAGTTGGAGCTCCAGCAGATAGAGGGTGAGGCCGGCGGCGTCCGCCCCTGTTGCGGTCAGGCGCGTTTCGGTCATCAGAATCGCTTCGTCGAGCCGATCCAGTTCGTGGCGGAAGGCGGCGCGACGGATGGCTGACCAGCGGCCGGCCTGGACGACCTCGGCGATCATGGCCAGCACGGCGGCAAGCCGGCGTCGGATCGATCGCCGCAACCGGCGCAGGTCAGCGGCTGGCCGGTCCGGGATCAGCACGAAGCGGATCACGGCTGCGCCGGCGACGCCGAGCCAGACCGTCAGCAGTCCTCCGGCAAGCGAGCCGGGTGATTGGTGGGTCACCAGGGCGACGATGTAAGCGATCAGGGACACAGTGCCGACCGCACTCCATCGTGGTGCGCGCGTGCTGCCGTACGTCGCGGCGAACATGATCACCGGGACCAGGAGCTCGGTCACGATCCGATGCGATGACAACAAGGCCGCCGCGGTCACGGTGAGGGAGGCGGAAACCCCGGCCAGCAGGATGGTTACCGCCTGTTGCGGCCGCTTCGGGTCGCGCAATGTGGCGCTGGCAAACAGTGCCACGGCAAACCCGAGGATACGGTCGAACACGGTCAGCGGCAGCACCAGGCCAAGCGCAGCCACCAGCAGGAAGGTCAGCAGTCCCGCCGAGGTGGCACGGAGCGCCGCAACCATGCGCAGCAGTCCGGGGTCTGGGGGCATCAACGCCGCCGCCCTCGCAGCCGCGCGAGAAAACGGGATCCGCATCGGCGATCCTTGCAATTTCAAGCCCGCGCGGGCGGCGGCGGACCCCGTGTGAGGGGGGCTTCGACAGGTGCCGGGGCGTCTACTCGCATCCCGTGGGACGCCGAATTCAGAGTGGGGAGTCGGGCCGAGTCGCTGAATCGTCCCGCGATGCAAGGGCGGGGCGGGCGGCTCTGTGGAGCCAGGAGGAACGGGCAGTTCATGTCCGAGTATCCCAGCCCCGCCGAGCGGAGCGCAACAGGCCGGGTACCGACCGCGCTTTCGGCGATAGACGGCTGGGGTGCGGTCACGACGGGATCGACGAATTGGCGGCGTTTGTCCCGGTCATCGCAATATGACACCGATCGGCTCAGGCTTTCCCCCAAGGCAGTTTGGTTGTATGGCAGGGGCACGGACCCGTAGCTCAGCTGGATAGAGCGTCGCCCTCCGAAGGCGAAGGTCGCACGTTCGAGTCGTGTCGGGTCCGCCAGTTTGTCAATTTGCCAGTGAACCATATACCGACAGAAGTGTTTGCTTGGCTGGCACATAGCGGGCACGATCGTGCGTAAAGTGGATGCTGTTTCCGCCGCCTCGCCCTCGGTTTCTCCGCTGGCGTCACCTGAGCCGCATCGTAAGCTCGCCGGGCGCAAGCCACTTCCTGTTCGCGGGTTGCGATTTGGACGGACACATCAGCGTAGCCATTGCGGCAAGCGGCCCCCAATCAGGTCGGGCCCGCAGCATCGACGGTCTCGACACAGAGGCTTGCCTTAGCTTTCCAAGCTCATGAGATCGGTTGGAGTTCGACAGGCCGTTCCATCATGCCGGCAACGTTGTTTGCTGAATCCGCTTCAGGGTCTTGGCCTCGATCTGATCCATCCGGCGGGCCGCCGTAACGTCAAGCGGATAAGGGTCCACGCCCGGTTGGTTGCACTCAGGACAAAATGGCAGGCGGACGCGAGTCTTAAGCGGGCTATGTTTGGTCACGACGACTCTAGGGGCAGTGGAGAAATATGCACATGGAGCAAATTGACACGTCAAAAGACCAAAATGGCTTTCGCTATATGTTAACAAGGTTCATTGTTCTCAGTGGATATGTGCAGATCTCGATCGATATCATACCACCAGAAGGCTGCGGTCTGAAAAACGCGATCCTTGATATGGATGGTACCGTATATACGAGATGTGAAATTATAAAGGGAACCATAATGATACAAGACTATCGGACAAGTTCGTCGGCTCAATCGATTTTTATTGACGGGTTGATCAAAGACATATCGGAGCAAAAGTCTGAACAGCCGCCGGATTTTTTCGTGCGTATCGAATCATCCGGCCCGGCGCTCACCTTGTCCCGAGACCTACTTTTTTCAACCTATCCAGGCAACCAAAACCCGACACTCCACGATTTCTGGAGCCGCATCGTCGCTAAACCGATCGGCCGGTTTCTGGAGATCGGCGGTCGCGGCCAGGCTAGCGCGGCCATCAGGCGTCAATTGCCTAAAGGGTGGGAATATCAGTCTGTTGATATTCATCCCGGTGACAACGTCGACATCGTTGCAGACATTCATGTCCTGTCGAAATGCGTTGAACCAATATCGGTCGACGTCATCTACAGCAATTCTGTGATGGAACACATTTTCCAGCCATGGCTTGCTGTTCTGGAATGCAACAAAGTCCTGAAGGTCGGCGGGCTGATGTTCACGGCGGCGCCAAATTGTTGGCCTCGCCACGCTGAGCCGTGGGATTTCTGGCGATTCATGGACGGAGTGTGGCCGGCCCTCTTCAACAGTCTCAGTGGCTTCAACATTGAAGGCAGTTCAACCTATCAGGAGGTCAAGATCGTTCCGGTGGTCATGAATGCCAACAAGCCACAACTTCCTGGGAAGTCGTTTCGCTCTTGGCTTGGGGTGTGCTGCCTGGCCAAGAAAATCGGGGAGCCGCAGCAAACATGGGTATACACGGCGGATGCAGTGGGCGGCAGCTACCCTGAGGCGGCTGTGCTGCAAAAACCTGCTGGTCGTGGCTAATGCCAACCATCGAGAGGATGGCTCTCGCACGCGATGCTCGTGCAGGCGGGTATGGGGCGGTCGCGGTTGCACGGAGCGTCGCTGGATTCCCGCCTTCGCGCGCCTTCGCGGGAATGACGGAAGGGAGGCTCGCCGCGGAACTCCGGTGCCGCCGACCAGCCGATCCGTCCAACAAGTTGGCGTTCGCTCTCCAATTAACGTGGCGAGTCGAGCAGGTGCATTTTCTCAGCAGTGATCTTGTCAAACCGGATGTCATGGAACCGCAAGCCGGTTGCGTGCGAGTCGACGTCGTCGATACCAATCGCAAACCCTGATATCTTTATGTTGTCGAATTCGTTCGGTCCTATCGATTGGCCGTTGTCTGATTTGAAACCGATGCCGTAACTGCGGGGCGTGCCGGTGCCCTGCACGCTGATATCGGTGAAATGATTATTCTCTACCGCTGTGTTGCTCGTATGCAGATCGTTCACATGGTCGACATTTTCGTTCCAGACGTAAATGCCTCTATTGCGGGCACCTGTCACCATGCCGTGCTCGAAGACATTTCCTACACAGCCAGCCCCCAAAAGAATCGCAGGGCAACTGGCGTCTTCGGCCTTCTCTGGACCAATAGTGAAGTTGGAGAAGGTGTTGTCATCGCTGTTCATATGCACCCAAAGACCAGCGCCGCCCACCGACTGGCGAAAACCGCTCAGGGAGAAATTTCTGACAGTGTTATGATTGGAGCGGTAGCCTACGAGCAATCCGGCACGCCAACAGTTTTCGGCATGATAACCGGTGACTACGTTGTTACTCGATCCGGCTGACATATTGATCCCTCTGTGACCGCAATTCTGCGCCGCGCAGTCAGTAATAGTGTTGTTGCTCGAGGAAAGAAGTGCAATTCCCTGGAATGATACGTTCCGAACCAATACGTGATCGAGTCGGACGCCTGTTGCGTTAACCAGAACAACCGCGCTCGCGCCAGTTTTGTCATCATTCCCGAAGGCGCCATCAATGATGATGCCTGCCACCCTCGAATTGGAGCGAGGCACCACGATGTTGAAGCCACGGGCCCCCTGGATCACGGTTTTACCCGGCACGCCGACAAGAGCGGCTCCCTCCGGGACTATGAGCTCCTTGGTGACCTTATAAATCCGTGGGCCCAAGTTGACCGTTCGCTGGTTTGCCAGTGCATTTGTAATTCCCTGCCAATCGTCGTGTGTTCCATCACCATATAGGGGAATTTCAGATGCAACTGCCGGGCCAATAAGACCGACCGCAAGAGCCTGCCCGAGAAAGCCACGACGAGACGAGCGGGTCATATCCACCTCCACATGGCTTGGCCCATTTTCCGCATTCCTGGATTGTCGGGCCGTTGGTGTCAGATCAACAATTCCGCCAGGGTTAGCGGCAGCGGGTTATGTAACGCGTCTGCCGACGCAAGGTTCGGCGAATGTGAAACCGGGAGGAGCCGAGTGCACGAACAGAGGAAGACGCATTAGCGGCCGAAGTCAACGCCACGCTTCTGGCTATGGGGCTCGTGGGGCAATCCCAGGCCACCACATTGTCTCGCGCGTAGCAGCCACGCCAACGCTGCGCGCATGTCAGTCGGCCCCTCCGGGCCGATGGTATACCAAGGTTCCGCCGGAACCCGGGTATGCCGCGCGCCGGGTCGGCGGGCGGCGGCGCGCGGAATCAATACGATACCCGGATTCCGCAGGAAGACGGGTATATCAGTCCTGCCGCGCCAGCCAGGCCGCCGCCTGCCGGTCGGCACCTGACGGCAACGGGCTGCGATGATCGAAAATCCACGCAATCACGTCCTGGATCGGTATCGCGCGGCCCAAATCCCGCAGCATCAGATGGTAGCCGTCGGGGTAATACGCCTCCCGCACGTTCGGCGGCAGCGAGTGCCAGGTTGCCGCGGTCGCTCGCTTCGGGATCAGCTCGTCTTTCCCACCATACAGGAGCAGCACTGGCCCGCGCATCCAGGGCGCCGCCGCCTGCGCCGCGTCCATGAGGTTCACCAGCCCATTGATCGCATCAACGCGCGTGCTGTGGATGGTCAATGGATCGGTGGACAGCCGCTCGATCGCGGCGCGGTTGTCGCTCGCCTTCACATGAGCGATCTCGCCGGTGAAGGTCCAACCGGGCAATGCACGCACGGCAACCCACAACCCGGCGCGTTCGAACACATTCATCTCCGACCGGCCCCAGACCGCCGGGGACACCAGCACATAGCCGGCAACCGGAGGAGGATCCGCCGAGGCCGCAAGGCACATCAGCACCGCACCCCCCATGCTTTCGCCCATCAGGATGAGCGGGGTATGCGGATGGGCCGCATGGATCAGCAGCGCCATGCGGCGTGCGTCATCCACCATGGTGGCGGTGCCGGCCCAATAACCCCGTTGCTGGGTGGAGCCGAAGCCGCGCTGGTCCGGCGAGATGATCTCGATCCCCGCGGCGGTGAAGCTGTCGGCCGGAAACTCCCAGGCGTCCCGGCTGTCATTCATGCCGTGCAGCGCCAGCACGATCGCCCGCAATTGGCCAGCCGGCTCCCACACCCGATATTTGAGCGAGGTGCCGTCCGGCATCACGAAGGCACGTCCGGTCTCCTCCGGCGCCTCGACGAGCGGGCCTTCCGGCACCAGATGGGCGACACAGGCGCCCAACAGCAAAGGCAGGCTCAGCAGCAGGCCCGCGAGCGAACGTCGAAACATGGCGAGGGCAGCAGTTGAAAGCACAGGCGTTATTGCTATCATCACGGCAAGTTCATCGCCAGCAAGGATGCATATTATCATGCCGGACGGAGCCGCGGTGCCGACCCCGATCGAAACGATCCACGTCGACAATCCGGTCGTCGCTTGCGATGGCGGGGACGGGGCGCTAGGCCACCCGCGCGTGTTCCTGCGCATTGAGGACCGTGAGGTGCTGTGTCCTTACTGCTCGCGCCTCTATATCCTGAACGAGGGAGCTGGTTCTGGCCACGGACACTGATGCCGTACTGCTTGAGGCGACCGAGCCGGCGCCTGAAGCTCGTCCGCTCCACCTGGTGCTGATAGACGGCTCGGGCTTCATCTTCCGCGCCTTCCACGCCTTGCCGCCGATGACCCGGCCCGACGGGGTGCCGGTGAACGCGGTGTTCGGCTTTACCAACATGCTGGCCAAGCTGCTGCGCGAGCATGTCGGCACGCATATCGCGGTGATCTTCGACGCCGGCCGGACGACGTTCCGCAACCGGCTGTACGGCGACTACAAGGCGCACCGGCC
>DATDIC010000048.1:0-4888 GCA_036521275.1 Acetobacteraceae bacterium | reverse complement strand
ATGGTGGTGGTTTCCCACGAAATGGGATTCGCCCGCGCCGCCGCCGACCGCGTGCTGTTCATGGATGACGGGCTGATCGTGGAGCAAGGCCCACCAGCACAGATATTCGAAGCGCCGACGGAGCCGCGCACGCGCGCCTTCATCGGCCAGATCCGGCGATCGTGACGCGATGACCGGCTGGGACCGCTTCGCCCACGCGTTCCTGAATGCGGCGGTGATGGCGAAATACCTGCCGGACATCGTCGCCGGATTCGGGCTGACGGTGATGCTGGCAGCATGCGTCGTGGTCACCGGCATCACCGCCGGACTGGCGCTGGCGCTGCTGCGCAGCGCAGGCATCCGCCCGTTGAACTGGCTCATCATCTTCGTCGTCGATCTGTTCCGCGCCCTGCCGCCGCTGGTGATCATCGTGCTGATCTATTTCGGCCTGCCGGCCGCCGGCATTTCCCCCACGGCGTTCGGCACCACCTGGGCCAGCCTGTCGCTGGTGCTGATGGCCTTCGCGGAGGAGATCTTCTGGGCCGGCATCACCGCCGTGCCGCGCGGGCAGTGGGAAGCAGCACGCTCCACCGGGCTGAGCTACGCGCAAACGCTGGGCAACGTGGTGGTGCCGCAGGCGATCCGACTGACCATCCCGCCGCTGACCAACCGCACCATCGCGATCACCAAGGGCACTGCGCTCGGCTCCGTCATCGGCCTATCGGAAATCCTGTCGCAGGCCTCGTCCGCGGTGTCGTTCAGCTTCAATCCGTCGCCGCTCACGCTGGGCGCGGCAGCCTATCTGGTGCTGTTCCTGCCCGTCGTGGTGCTGGGCCGCTGGATCGAGACAAGGTTCGCGTGGAAACGATGATCGCCACCTTTTTCAATGTGCAGATCATCGCCGCGGCCTGGCCGATCCTGCTGCACGGCTTGCTGGTGACGGCCGCGCTCTCGCTGGTGGTGGTGCCGCTCGGGTTTGCCGGCGGCATGCTGCTCGCGCTCCTGTCCACCAACCGCCACAGGCTGGTGCGCTGGCCACTGATTGCTTGGGTGGACTTCTTCCGCGCCCTGCCGCCGCTCGTGCTGCTGATCTTCCTGTATGCGGGGCTGCCGTTTGCCGGTATCCAGTTGCGGGCGTCCGGCTGCGTGGCGATCGCCTTCTTCCTGAACACCGGCGCCTATTACGGCGAGATACTGCGGGCGGGGATCGAAAGCGTGCCGGGCGGACAGACCGAAGCCGCGCGCAGCACCGGCCTGTCGCAGCTCCAGGCGATGTGCTACGTCGTGCTGCCGCAGGCGGTGCGCAACGTGCTGCCGGACCTGCTGTCCAATTCGCTGGAAGTGGTGAAGCTGACCTCCATCGCCAGCGTGGTCGCATTGCCGGAGCTGCTGTACCAGGCGCGGCAGGCGCAGAGCGTCACCTACAATCCCACCCCGATCGTCGCCGCCGCAATCCTCTATTTCCTGCTGCTCTGGCCAGCCGTGCGGCTGCTGAGCCGGCTGGAAAACCGTGCCGTCGCAGGAGCAAGCTGATGCGGACATGGCTGGTGCTGCCGTTGCTTGTGTTGCTGGCCGGCTGCGCCGCCCGGCCGGTATCCCAGCGCGCAGCGCACCCGCCACCGACGACAGTCGCCGGCAATGCGCCGCCCTTTGCGATGGTTCCCTACGAACCGATCTCCCGCGAGTCGGTGGTGGGAATCGCGCTCCGCGAGTGGCGTTTGTTCGGCCAGCCGGTCGATGATGATCCGCCCGGCACCCGACCGCCGCCATTGCCCGACCAGAAGCCCGAACGCATGGCCGGCCTGTGGCAGCGCGTGGGGGAATATTGGTGGATGGGAATGGATCCGGGCACGATGGAATCCGCCTGGACCGGCAAGCACGACGCCGCCGGCCTGGAATTTCCGGCCAACCAGGATGCCTACTACGCCTGGTCCGCAGCTTTCATTTCCTACGTAATGAGAATCGCCGGGGCTGGGCCACGGTTTCCGTATTCCGAGGCGCATTCAGACTACATCGACACCGCGAAGGAAATGGCGCTTGGACAGACATCCGGCTGGCTGGTCACCGCCGAGCGCCTGACCGATTACGCACCGCAGCCCGGCGACATGATCTGCATGAGCCGCACCCGTCACCCGCTCACCTACGACCAACTGCCGGCCCAGCATTTTCCCGCCCATTGCGACATCGTGGTCGCGATCCATCCTGATCTCATCTCGGTGGTCGGCGGCAATATCGACGACGCCGTCACCATGAAGCACGTGCCGGTGACCGCGGACGGCAAGCTCGCCACCCCGGACGGCCAGGTGCTGGACACGCGCTACCCGTGGATGGTGGTGCTTCGCCTGTTGGTTGCGCCACCAGCGCCACAGGTCGCTACCCCGGTAGCGTCCGCCGCGCCGCCATAGTTATATCAAGCGCCCCCTTTGGGCCTGTTACACGCGGCGCGCTCTCGTCACCGGGTGCGCGTATCGTCCGCCTTCTGGTCCCGTTCCGCCTGTTGCTGTTCCTGCTTCTTCTTGACGTTCGCCTCATGGTGTCCCACGGCGCAACCGGCAGCGCCGCCCAGCACCGCGTGATGCCCGGCAAAATGTCCGACACCGGCACCGACAGCCGCACCGGTCAGGCATCCGGCTGAAGCCGCTCCGCCCGAAAAAGCCAGGAAAATCGCTGCCGCAACCAGATTCTTCATGGTGCCCTCTCGTTGAAGTTGGAAGTAAATGGAGTCGTTCGGAAACAACCGCGTCATCTCGTCATTCCCGCGCCCCCCCGTCATTCCCGCGAAAGCGGGAATCCACACCCGCAAGCTGGAGTCCCACTTGCGCGGGAACGACGGTCGATTTCGGTTATTCCATGACAAGCCCTAACAACGGTCGTGGACCGGCAGGGTTCCGCTTGCGCCGCGGCTCAGGCGGGCAAGCGCTCCGGCGGCGGATAGCGCCGCAACAGACGAAGCATCAGCAGCATCGCCGGGAGTGCCGCGAACATGGTCAGCCCATAGAACAGCGTCCAACCGGTCGCCTGGGCCAGGAACCCGGAGAACCCGCCCACCGTGCGCAGCGCGATCGCCGCCAGCGACGACAGCAGCGCATATTGCGTCGCTGCAAAACCGGGTGAGCACAGGCCCGACAGGAACGTGATGAATGCCGCGTCCGCCATGCCCTCGGCAAACGCCTCCGTCACCACCGTGGCAAACAGGATGTGCCGCTCCCCGGCGGAACTGGCCAGCAGCAGATACATCCCCATCGCCGCCGTCTGCACCCAGCCGGTACAAAGCAGCGCGCGACCGACGCCCAGTCGCGCCACCAGCCATCCGCCGATAGCCGTGCCGGCAAACGTCGCGGCCAAGGAAAACGGCCCGTTCGCCACCGCAATGCTGGCGCGGTCAAACCCCAACGAGGTGTAGAACGGCGCGGTCATCACCCCGGCCATCGCCTCGCCCAGCTTGAACAGCGCGACGAATCCCAGGATCGTCAGTGCCCCAGGGCGGGTCAGGATCTCGCGCAGCGGATCGACGACCGCTCGCGTCAATCGCGCGGTGAACGACGCAGCGACGCGCCGCAGCGCCACCAGCGGCTCCGGTGCCATCAGCGTGACCAGCGGACTGATCGCCAGCAGGACTGCGACGCCCAGCAGCGCGCCGTGCCAGCCGACGCTGTCGGCGGCCTTGATGACACCGGCGCCCGAGACCAGCAGCGCCAGCCGATACCCCCATACATAAGCCGCCATCGCGGCACCCTGCGCCCGCGGCGCAAAGGTTTCGATGCGCCACGCATCGATGACGATGTCCTGGCTGGCCGACAGGAACGCCACCAGCCCCGCGGCAGCAATCGCCGCGGCTGGCGCACGCACCGGATCGGACAGCGCAAGCAGCGCCGCCGCCACCGCCAGCAGCGGCTGAATGGTCGCCAGCCATCCGCGGCGACGGCCCAGCCGCCCCAACGGCCAGGGCGCACGCACCTGGTCCAGCACCGGCGCCCAAAGGAATTTCAGCGAATAAGCCAGCCCGACATTCGCGGTCAGGCCGATCAGCGCCAGCGACACCCCGCCTTCAGAGAGCCACAGCCGGAACGTGAAGCCGGACAGCGGCAATGGCAGGCCGGAGAAGAACCCGTAGCATCCCATCAGCCACAGCCGGCGATCTCTCAGCAACGCCGGGCGAGCGTCCTCCGCAGGCACATCCATGCGTGCTTCCTGCGGGTGTTGCGGCGATTCTTCAACCGTCGTGGCTGCAACGCTTCTGTTCTCCGGTGCGCCCGGCAGGACTCGAACCCGCAACCAAGCCGTTATGAGCGGCCCGCTCTAACCAGTTGAGCTACAGGCGCACGCCCGGATGATGTGGCAGAGGCCGCCCCTGCAATGCAAGCCGGGCCGATCACCGGATTTGCCCACTAGATCCGTCATGCCCGTGCCCCTCTCGTCATGCCCGCGCCCTCTCGTCATGCCCGCGCCCCTCCCGTCATGCCCGCGCCCCATCGTCATGCCCGCGCCCCATCGTCATGCCCGCGCCCTCCCGTCATGCCCGCGCCCCTCCCGTCATGCCCGCGCCCCTCCCGTCATGCCCGCGCCCTCTCGTCAGGCCCGCGCCCCTCCCGTCATGCCCGCGAAAGCGGGCATCCACCCGACAGCCCCCGAAATTCCGACGGTTTGTCTGGATTCCCGCTTCCGCGGAACGACGAACGCAGATCACCCACGGGGATTTGCCTGCCGCACGCCGTTCTGGCATATCGCGCCGGCTTTTCATGCCGCCGCCGTTCCTACGCCCGATTCGGGCCAGGGACGCGGCCATACCTGGCTGCCCAAAGGAATCTCTCCGGATGCCACTTGCTTATATCGTGATCATCGTTTGCGGCGTGCTGGCGTTGATCTACGGCCTGGTCACCAGTCGCGAGGTGCTCGCCGCCGATGCCGG
>DATDIC010000047.1:0-3535 GCA_036521275.1 Acetobacteraceae bacterium | reverse complement strand
TTGAACGGCAGCTTGCCCTGGCCCGAAATCAGGTTGCCGTCGGCAACGAACTTGCCGCCCTGGCCCTTTTCGCAGAACCCCAGATCCTCGATCTGCATCAGCACGGTGATGGTGAAGCTGTCGTAGATAGACGCATACTTGATATCGCCCGGCTTCACCCCCGCCATCTCGAACGCCGCCGGGCCGGACCAGCGCGCACCGGAATATGTCAGATCGACAGCCCCGGCGAACTGGCCTTTCGGATGCTCGCCCATCCCCAGCACCTTCACCTTCGGCCGCTTCAGGCTGCGGGCGATCTCCGGCTTCACCACCACCAGCGCGCCGCCGCCATCGCTGATGACGCAGCAATCCAGCCGATGCAGCGGGCTGGCAATCACCGGCGAGTTCACCACGTCCTGCACCGTGACCACATCGCGCAGCATCGCATGCGGGTTGTATTGCGCGTGATGCGAGGCGGCGACCTTGATCCAGGCGAGCTGCTCGGAGGTGGTGCCGTACTCATGCATGTGCCGCTGGGCGCACATGGCGTACATGTTCGCCACTGTCGGGGCATAGGAATATTCGAATTGCATGTCGGGCTGCGCCGGGTTGCCGGCGCGCGGCGCGGTGCCGGTGGCCTGGCCCTCGCTGCGCGGCCGGCCGGCCAGGGTGATCAGCGCCACGTTGCAACGCCCGGCGGCAATCGCCTCCGCCGCGTGCGCCACCAGCATCAGATACGACGATCCGCCGATATCTGTCGCATCCACATGGCGAACGTTCAGGTTCATGTAATCGACCATGGAGAGCGGCCCCATGCCGGGCGCATCGCCGGCACAGAAATAGCCGTCCACGTCGTCCTTGGTCAGTCCCGCGTCATCCAGCGCGCCCTTGGCGCATTCGGCATGCAGCAGGGCCACGGACTTGTCGGGCGCCTTCCGCGTCGGGTGCTCATAAGCGCCGGCGATATATACCGCCCCTTTCAGACTCATCGACGATACTCCCCTTCCCTCGTCGGCCGGACGATATACCGATCGGTATCCACACGGCCAGTCGCACCCGTTCTGGCATGACACGGGCCGGCGCGGTAGCCTGCCGGCAATGACAACCGCCGCCTTGTACGCACCTCCCAGGCCACACCTGCCGTCCGGCGAATTGCCGCTGACCGGCTTCCTTCGCGCGATACGGACCAATGCGCTGACCATGTGGCCGGAAGCAGCGTACGAGCAGGAGGTACGCAGCCGCCGCCTGCTCGGCCGCGTCACCATGCTGCTGAACAGTCCGGACGCGATTCATCGCGTGCTGGTGGACAATCCCGACAATTATCGCCGCTCGCCGGCCTCTGTGCGCATCCTGCGCCCGATGACCGGCCGCGGCCTGCTGCTCAGCGAGGGCGATGACTGGAAGCTGCAACGGCGCACCATCGCCCCTGCCCTTGCCCCGCGCGTCATGCCAATGCTGGCCCGCCACATCGCGACGGTTGCTGACGAAACCGTATCCGCGCTGGCAACGAGGGCGGATCAGCCGATCGATCTGCTCGCCAGCATGGAGAGCACGGCGCTCGAAATCGCCGGACGCTCGATGTTTTCGCTGGAGATGGGGCAATATGGTGCCGAGCTGCGGGCGCTGATCACGCAGTACGGGATGCGCTGGGCGCGGCCGCACCTGTTCGACCTGCTGCTGCCCCCCGCGATCCCGACGCTGCGCGACCTGTTCCGCCGCCGCTTCCAGGCCAGGTGGATGCGTCTGATCGATCGCATCATGCAGGCCCGACTGGATACGCCGCCGGCGGGCAATGCGCGCGACCTGTTCGACCTGCTGCGCGCCGCCCGTGACCCGGACACCGGCGCCGGCTTTTCTCACGATCAGCTTCGGGACCAGACCGCGACCTTGATGCTGGCCGGTCACGCCACCACAGCAGTGACACTGTTCTGGGCGCTGCTACTGCTGTGCGCCGCCCCGGCGGAGCAGCAGGCGCTGGCGAACGAGACACGCGGGCTGGACCTGGGGCCCGAGGCCGCGTTTGTGAACTTGGCGAAACTGGTGCGCACACGCGCGGTCATCAACGAAACGCTGCGTCTCTATCCCCCCGCTTTCACCATCGCCCGCCAGGCGATCCACGCCGACCGCGCCGGTGCGACCGAGATTCCTCCCGGCGCCATCCTGATGATCGCGCCCTGGGTGCTGCACCGCCATCGCCGGCTCTGGCGCAACCCGGACGCGTTCGATCCGACACGGTTCCTGCCGCACGCACCGCCGCCAACGCGCTTCGCCTATATACCGTTTGGCGCCGGGCCGCGCGTGTGCGTCGGCGCGCAGTTCGCGCTGACCGAGGCCACGCTGGTGCTGGCGCGACTGACGCAGAGTTTCACCGTCGCCCTCGACGAGCCAGGTCCGGTACTGCCCGTCGCCATCGTGACCACCCAGCCCGATCACCCGCCCCGCTTCCGCATCCATCCCCGATAGGAAACCGCATGCGCACCCTGGATCATATCCGCCGTTACCATCAGGATCTCACCGCCATCCGGCGGGATATCCATGCGAACCCAGAACTCGGGCTTCAGGAACATCGCACCGCGGACCTCGTGGCGCGGAAACTGGAGGAATGGGGCATCGAGGTACATCGCGGCGTCGGTGGCACCGGCGTGGTGGGCGTGCTGCGGTCCGGCAACGGGCACCAGGCAATCGGTCTCCGAGCCGACATGGACGCGCTGCCGATCGAAGAAGCTACCAACCTGCCCTACGCCAGCCAGACCAGCGGCACGATGCATGCTTGCGGCCATGACGGCCACACCACCATGCTGCTGGGAACGGCGCGCTACCTGGCGGAAACACGCGATTTCAACGGCACCGTCAACTTCATCTTCCAGCCGGGGGAGGAAGGCGTCGGCGGTGCGCTGGCGATGCTGAAAGACGGGCTGTTCCAGCGCTTTCCGTGCGATGCGATCTTCGGCATGCACAACCGCCCGGGCATGCCAGTCGGCCAGTTCGCCATCACGCCGGGCGCGGCCATGGCGGGCGGCGCCTTCTTCGATATCACCGTCACCGGCCGCGGCGCGCATGGCGCCCGGCCCGAGGAAAGCATCGACCCGGTGCTGGTCGCTTGCCACATCGGCACCGCCCTGCAATCGATTGTATCACGCCACGTGTCGCCGCGCGACACCGCCGTGCTCAGCATCACTCGGATCCAGGGCGGTGAGGCCTACAACGTGATCCCGGAAACCGCCACGCTCTGCGGCACCGCCCGAACCATGCGGCGCGAGACCATGGATCTGATCGAACGCAACCTGGAGCGGGTGGCAGGGAACGTCGCCGGTGCATTCGGCGCCGCGGCGTCGGTAAATTTCCGCCTGATCTTCGCGCCGCTGATCAACCACCCGGCGCATCTGGAGGAAATCGCCGATGCGGCCGCCGAGCTGGCCGGGCCAGAAAATGTCGATCGCAACAAACCGCCAGCGGTCGCTTCCGAAGATTTCAGCTTTATGCTGGAGCAGGTGCCGGGCGCCTATATCAATCTTGGCAACGGCGAGCAGGGCGCGCCGGTGCACAACCCCAACTA
>DATDIC010000046.1:0-3815 GCA_036521275.1 Acetobacteraceae bacterium | reverse complement strand
GCGGCATCGGGCTCCTGCATCGGGAAGCTGACCGGGTAGTCCCAGGTGAGCATCTGGATTGCCCGATCGCCGGGATCGGTGCTGTCGGCATATAGTTCCTTCAGCCGGCGGCCGAGATGATAGACGAACCAGAGATCGGAGCGGCTGTCGCCGGGCGGGTCGCATACCTTGTCGTGCCATTGCACCAGCCGGCTGGTGTTGGTGAGCGTGCCTTCCTTCTCCGCAGCCATGGCGCTCGGCAGGAAGAAGACTTCGGTGCCGATATCGCCGGAATGCAGCTCGCCGCGCTGGACGAGATGGCCCTTCTGCCAGAAATCCGCTGTCTCGGTCATGGCGAAATCGCGGACCACCAGCCAGTCCAGCTTGCTCAAGCCGCGTTCGATCAGGTCGGAATTGGCGCCGCCCACCACGGGGT
The DNA here is from genome assembly GCA_036521275.1 of Acetobacteraceae bacterium. GTDB lineage: Bacteria > Pseudomonadota > Alphaproteobacteria > Acetobacterales > Acetobacteraceae > DATDIC01. The sequence continues at coordinate 3,400 of DATDIC010000046.1, read as the reverse complement.
TCTGGCCGAGCACGAACTGGCCCTTCATCACGCCGTCGGCCATCGCCAGCGTCATCGGCAACTGGGAATGATCGCCGGTGAGCTTGGGAAGCAGGTCGTAACAGAAGTCATTGTCTCGGGTGGCATGATCGCCGTACCAGGCCTTCAACAGGCTGATCATGTATTTCGGGAAATTGTGCCACCAGCCGGTGGCGGGGGTTTCGGTGTCCAGGAACTGCTTCAGCGTGTGATGCGGCTGGATCGCATTCGGCTGCGGCAGGTAGGTGGGCAGCATGTTATAGAGCGTCGGGATGTCGGTGCTGCCCTGGATGCTGCAATGTCCGCGCAGTGCCATCAGGCCGCCGCCGGGCCGTCCGACATTGCCCAGCAGGCCCTGGATGATGGATGCCGCACGGATCATCTGCACGCCGGTCGAATGGTGCGTCCAGCCGACCGCGTAGCAGAAGGCGCCGGTGCGCTGCCGCCCGGAATTATGGGCGATCGCATCGGCCACACGCAGGAAGGTCGCGCGCGGGCAGCCGGTGATCTGCTCCACCATCTCCGGCGTGTAGCGGGCGAAGTGGCGGCGCATGATCTGGTAGACGCAATTGGGGTCGCGCAGTGTTTCGTCGGATGGCGGCGGATGCCGCGTCAGCGCAGCCTCTCCGCTGTCGGTGTCAGTTTGCTGCAGTTGCGGGCGATGCTCAGCCAGCGGCGATGGGATGACCTGGCCCTTGTACTGCCAGGTATCCATCTTGTAGGCGGCATTCACCGGATCGAAGCCGGAGAACACGCCGTCGCACTGCTCTGGATCCTGGTAGCCGGCTTCGATGATGGTCGCGATGTTGGTGTAGGGAATGGCCCATTCGCGGAACCACAGGTCGTTTTCCAGGATGTGGTGGATGATGCCGCCCAGGAACGCGATATCGCTGCCGGAGCGGATCGGGGCGTGGATGTCGGCCATCGCCGAGGTGCGCGTGAAGCGCGGATCGACATGGATGATCGTGGCGCCGCGCGTCTTCGCCTCCATCACGAAGCGGAAGGCGACGGGATGGTTCTCCGCCATGTTGGAGCCCATCACCGTGATCACGTCGGCGTTGGCAAGGTCCCACAGCGCCATGCTCGCCGCGCCACGTCCAAAACTCGTTCCCAGACTGGGCACCGAGGAGGAGTGTCAGATGCGCGCCTGGTTCTCGATGTTGAGCATCCCCAGGCCGCCACCGAAGAGCTTTTTCATCAGGTAGTTCTCTTCGTTATCCAGCGTGGCGCCGCCCAAGGAGCCGATGCCGAGCGTGTGATTGACCGGCGTGTCGTCCGGCAAGGTGTGGGCGAACGTCTCGTCGCGCGTACGTCTGACGCGTTGGGCGATCTGCTCCATGGCCCAGTCGAGCGGTTTTCGCTGCCAGTGGTTGGAATGGGGGGCGCGGTAGAGCACGTGGTTGATGCGTTGCGGGCTCAGCATCATCCCCAGCGTGCCGGCGCCTTTCGGACACAGCGTACCCTGGTTGACGGGGCTGCGCGGGTCGCCTTCCACGTGAATGGGCTTGCCGTTCTTCGAATAGACCAATTGCGCACAGCCCACCGCGCAGAACGGGCAGATGCTGGTGCCGACACGGTCGGCTTCTTCCAGCCGTGGCCGCAGTCCGCGCGATAATGTGCTCTCTGCCGCCTTTCCCATCACGCTTTCGCCGGCGATTTGGCGGGGCAAGGTCCAGTCCCGCAGAAATCCGGTGATCCGTTCACCAGCAGCGCGACGCAGTTTTTTCATCAGCCCGCTCCGAATCAGAGGCGGAAGAGCAACGCAACCTGATGCGGGCGGTTGCGGTGCGGAACCAAGGCCCGGCCAGGTGCTTTCAGTGGTTCAGTCCGGTACGAGGCGGGAATGCCATCCATGCAAGGGATCGTGACCATCGTCCAGGAGGGGCGGTTCCAGCTTACTGACGGGGATGGCGTGTCGCACAGTTTCGTCCTGTCGTACCGGGCGCCGGTGGAACCGGAGCAGCTTGGGCCGTTGCAGCGGCGGCAAGCCCTGGTTCGGGTCGAGTACCGCAAAGCCGAGAACGTTATTGGGCTGCTGGCGACCGGCATCACCGGCCTGGACGGGTAGCGGCACGGTCATGGAGATGCATCCCCGCGTGCTGGAATACCCGGAATCCAGCCTGGATCGCATGATCCGCGATGAATCGGAGCTGACTGCCGGGGTGAAGATCGAAGCCGGCAAATCCTATGGGTTTTTCACCGACATGACATTGTGCATCGGCTGCAAGGCGTGCGAGGTCGCCTGCAAGGAATGGAACAACCTGCCGGCTGACGAGCTGCGCCTGACGGGGAACAGTTTCGACAATACGGGGCGGCTGTCGGCCGATACGTGGCGGCACGTGAACTTCATCGAGCGTTCGGTCCGCGCGGACGACCAGCCCGCATTCCAGAGCGGCTGGCTGATGATGAGCGATGTCTGCAAGCATTGCCACAATGCGCCCTGCCTGGAAGCCTGCCCGACCGGCGCGCTGTTCCGCACCGAGTTCGACACGGTGGTGGTGCAGCAGGATATCTGTAACGGATGTGGGTATTGCCAGCCGGCCTGCCCGTTCGGCGTGATCGACATCAGCATGAACGATGGCAAGGCGCATAAATGCACGCTGTGCTACGACCGGCTGAAAGGCGGGCTGGAGCCGGCCTGTGCAAAGGCCTGTCCTACGGACTCCATCCAGTTCGGGGAGCTGAACGACCTGCATGCGCGGGCGGCCATGCGGGTGGAGACGTTGCATGATGCCGGCGTGGCTGATGCGTATCTCTACGGCGCGCCCGGCACTCCAGGAGCGACCGGCGGGCTGGAGCATCTGCACGCGTTCTTCCTGCTGACCGACCGGCCGGAGGTGTACAACCTGCCGCCGGCGCCGACCCGTCCAGCCAACCGCGTCGTGCCGAGCCTGGCGTCTGGGCTGGCCGCCATGATCGGGCTGGCGGCGTTTGCCTTCGCGGCGTTCAGCCGTTGAGAGCGGAGAACCGTATGCCCGATGCGATGGCACCCGGGGGAGGCTCCGCGGGATGGTCCCAGGGTTGGGACGGCACGAGCTATTACGGGCGGGAGCAGGTCAAGGCGGCGCCGTTCAATAATTGGCTGGTCGGCGGCTACGTCTTTCTGGCCGGGCTTTCCGGTGGGGCGGCGCTGCTATCGGCGTTGCTGGACCTGGTGCGCGGCGATACCGCCGGAGCGGCCGTTCGCCGCGGACGGTGGTTGTCACTGCTGGGGCCGACGCTTGGGACCGCGTGCCTGATTTCCGACCTGCACACGCCGCGGCGGTTCTACAACATGCTGCGGCTGTTCAAGGCGACATCGCCGATGTCGATCGGAAGCTGGATCCTGGTGGGATTCGGGGTGTTCAGTTCGCTCACTGCCGGGGCCGATCTGCTGGAGCGT
>DATDIC010000045.1:0-8563 GCA_036521275.1 Acetobacteraceae bacterium | reverse complement strand
ACCGCACGACAGCTTGCATCACGCCCGCTCAACAGCTCGCTCAACACCGGCATCGCCGAACGAACAAATCACGAAAACTGTCACCCATGTGCCCGGTCTGAAGTGTTACCCATGTGGCCGCTTGAAGAGGGCAGCGCCCCGCGCTTTGCCTTGCTTCACCCGGCCTGGCGAACGCCGGCAATCGCGGCCCCGGTGATCCGCTGCAGATCACCGGCCGTCGTGCAGAACACATGGCTTGGCGACCCGGCAGCCGCCCAGACCGGATCGAGCGCCATCAGGTCTTCGTCCAGCAACAGCAGCGGCGGCGTCAGATGCCCCACCGGCGCAACGCCGCCTATCGCGAAGCCGGTCACCGCGCGCACCCAGTCGGCGTCCGCGCGCGCCAGCCGCACCTGCAACGCGGCTTCCGCGCGCGCCCGGTCCACGCGATTGGCCCCGGAGGTGATGATCACCGCCGGCCGATCCCCGGCACGGAACACGATCGACTTGGCGATTTGCGCGACGGTGCAGCCGACCGCCGTGGCGGCATCGGCGGCCGTGCGGGTGCCGGCGGGGAATGCAGTGATCGTATCCGGGTGGCCCGCCGCCCGCAGCGCCGCGCGCACCCGCTCCACCGAGCCGCCTGAGCTGTCCGTTTGTCCCATGGATCACTATCTCCCGCCGATGGATGAACTCGCGCTCTATATTCACTGGCCGTTCTGCCTGGCCAAGTGCCCCTACTGCGACTTCAACAGCCATGTGCGCGAACGCATCCCGCAGCAGCGCTTCGCCGCCGCATTGCGCGCCGAGCTCGCCTGGGAAGCGGCGCGGCTGGGGCCGCGACGGCTGACCTCCATCTTCTTCGGCGGCGGCACGCCGAGCCTGATGCAGTCAGCCACGGTCGCCGCCCTGATCGAGGACGCCACCCGGCTGTTCGATCCGGCCGGTGATATCGAGATCACGTTGGAAGCAAACCCGACCAGCGTGGAGGCTGAACGGCTCGCCGAATTCCGCGCCGCCGGGGTGAACCGCATTTCGCTCGGGGTGCAAAGCCTCGATCCGGCTGCCTTGGCGATGCTGGGCCGCCGACACTCCGCGGCGCAAGCCATCGCTGCGCTGGAGATCGCTCGCCAATTGTTTCAGCGCCTTTCGTTCGACCTGATCTACGCCCGCCCCGGCCAAAGCCCGGCGGACTGGCGCCGCGAATTGCGCGCCGCGCTCGCGCTCGCGGCGGATCATCTGTCGCTCTATCAGCTCACCATCGAGCCGGGCACCGCGTTCGAGGCGCAATACCGGCGCGGCGAGATCCTGCTGCCTGACCCCGACACCGCGGCGGCGCTTTACGAAGCAACCGCGGAGGAAGCCGCGCGCTTCGGATTGCTCGCTTATGAGGTTTCCAACTATGCCATTCCGGATTCGGAAAGCCGCCACAACCTGACCTATTGGCGCTACGGCGACTATGCGGGAATCGGTCCCGGTGCGCATGGTCGCATCATGCTGGATGGCGTCTTGCTGGCAACACGGCGGCATCGAGCCCCGGAAAGCTGGGCCGACCGCGTCGAGCGCATCGGCCACGGCACGATGCAGCAAACGCCGCTGACCACAACCGAGCGCGCGCGAGAGATGTTGCTGATGGGCTTGCGGCTGAGCGAAGGCGTATCCGACAGCCGTTTCCGTCTGCGCACCGGGATGCACCTGGAAAATGCCCTCGATCCGGCGATTTTGGCCCACGCGGTTACAGAAAATTACCTGGTGCGGACAGGCGATTCTCTGCGGGCGACAGCCGAAGGCCGACTCCGGCTCGACGCATTGCTGGCGTCCCTGCTGCGTTGAGAGTAAAACCAACCGCACCGAAGGCTGACCCACCCCCGTCACCCCGACGAACCCCCGTCACCCCGACGAACCCCCGTCATTCCCGCACCCCCCGTCATTCCCGCGAAAGCGGGAATCCACCCACCGCCCGAACCACCGCGACCCTTGACGAGAAAGCGTCAGCCTTTCGACCCGCCTGGCAAAACCACCTCCTGTTCTCCACGAACGCTGCATCACCGATCCGTCATTCAGCGGCAAGTGGTGCGGTGCGTGGCGGGAGCCATCTTGGATGCACTGCTGAGGGAAAAGGGAGAGCCGAATGTCTCCAGACTTGCAGGAACTTTCCGTGCGATTGCTGGCATTGGAAACCGTGCTGGGCCACCTGGTCTCGCACATGGCGGTGCGCGACGACGATCCATCGCGCTGGCTGGCGACACGCAAGGTCCTGGCATTGCGGGCGGCGCATGTGATGGAGCACAACAGCGGCGAGGACGGCCTTGCGCAGGCGATGTCCGACGCCATCGCCGCCTTCTTCGATGACGTGGAACAGGCCGTTTTGCACCTGCCGGGGGCCGCTGATACCCGGCAATAGGCAACCGCGCGCGTGCGCGTGGCGTTCCGGAATCGGTGTTTCACCCCGACCGGAGAAGGACAATGTTGAAGCAGTTCATGCTAGCCGCCGGCCTGGCGGTATTTGCGCCCAGTTGCGTGCTGGCGGCCCAGGATACGGCGCCAAACCAATCTCCGGCGCCGCCTTTCTCGCTCTCGCCGAGCACGCCGAAATCAGACCAATCGGCCCAACTCGGGAACCACGACGCGAACCAGAATTTGGCGGAGAAGCTTTCGCAATCGAACGGCACCATCCATCCGCCCCCGGTGGACCCCGGCATGGACAAAGTGCCACCGCAGACGGGGACCATGCCCGTCGTGAAACCCCCGCCAAATGTGCAGAGCAAATAGCTCGTGAAGTGGGGCTTGTAGGATAGCTGCCAGACTCCATATGCCGCAACGCAGCGAACCGGCACTGTCGGGTCGCTGCGTTCGACGTTTCCTCCCTAAACTTGGCGGCACCTTCGGGTGCCGCTTTTTTTGGAGCGCCAGCGCCAGACCGCGCCGAAGGTGACCCCCGTTTTCGTCATTCCCGCGAAAGCGGGAATCCAGCCCAACCCTCGGAAATTCGCGGACCCTTGCCTCGATGCCGCCTTCGCCGGATCAAGCGTCTTCATCCGCGTGGGTTGATCCAACATGTGCCCCTCTGTCGCCGGAACCGGGCTCGCGCCGCCGCCGTCCGGACCCTATAATCAACCCATGGACCTTGATTTCAGCGAGGAAGAAATCCGCCGCTACTCGCGCCACATCCTGTTGCCGGAAGTCGGCGGCACCGGGCAGGCGCGGCTGAAATCTGCGCGCGTTCTGGTAATCGGCGCGGGGGGACTCGGCAGTCCCGTGGCGCTCTATCTCGCCGCCGCCGGAGTGGGAACAATCGGGATCGTCGATGACGATCTGGTGGAAGTTTCCAATCTGCAGCGTCAAATCGCCCACACCACCGCACGGATCGGCGCGCCAAAAGCGGAATCCGCAGCGACCGCGGCACTGGCGATCAACCCCGATGTGCGGATCGAAATCCATCCCACCCGGTTGAATGCCGACAACGCTGCTGCCCTGATCGCCGCCTACGATCTGGTGTGCGATGGCACCGACAATTTCGCCACCCGCTTTCTCGTGGCCGATGCCTGCGTGCTCGGTCGACGAACCCTGGTCTCGGCAGCGGTGCTGCGCTTTGAAGGCCAGCTCTCGGTATTCAAGCCGCACGCGCATCCCGGCGGTCCCTGCTATCGTTGCCTCTTTCCAGAACCCCCGCCGGAGGGCGTCGTGCCGACCTGCAGCGAGGCCGGCGTTCTGGGCGCGGTCACCGGCGTCATGGGCACGTTGCAAGCAACCGAAGCCCTCAAGGAAATCCTCGGAATAGGCGAATCGCTGTCCGGGCGGCTGCTGATCTGGGATGCCCTGGCGACGCGCTTCCGTCTGGTCCGGCTGCGCCAGGACCCCCACTGCGCCTTGTGCAGCCCCGCAGCCACGATCAAGGACCTGTCGCAGCACCAGCATGCCACGGCAGCAGCCTGTGCCGTCTGAGCCGCTCGGGATCCTGCTCATCTCCGGCGAGCATGAACGGGTGCATTATGCGTTCGTGGTGGCTGCCGGCGCCGCCGCGCTGGGGCGGCGCGTCGTGGTGTTCGCCACCAACGCTGGATGCCGTGGCCTGCTGGCGGATTGGAGCGGGGCGGTCGACGCCAGCCGCGACAAGCGCGTGCGGGCTGCCGGTGTCGCCGGACTGGACGAGCTGCGCGACGCCACCCAGGAGCTTGGGGTGCAACTGATCGCGTGCGAGGCCGGCCTGCGCATCGAGGGCCTGACTGAGGCGCAGCTTCTTCCGCGGGTGGAGGTGGCTGGGATCGCAACGTTTCTCTCCGCGATCGGGCCACTCGGCCAGATCATGACGCTGTGATTGCTTGACGCGATTCCGCAGGGTTTGGCACCACGTCGCTCATGCTCCCCCGGCGTTTCGCGGTTCTGGTTGGTGTGATGATCCTGGCGATCTCGGGCCCAGCCCTGTCGGAGACCGCCGGTTCTTCCGGACCGCAACCGCCCACCCGACACGCGCCGCAACCGCCGGCACGGCAAACAGGCACACCCCACGCTGCCAAGCTCACCGGGGCCCGCACCCCGGCAATCAAACTCCCCGTACCACCCATTCCGCCCTCGGATGCAGAGCAGGCGGCGGCTCCGAAAGCGCCTCGGGAACCGGTGCAGGATCCAAACAAAGGCTCGGTCACCGGCCTGCCGCTGCCTCGCTATGCCTCGCTCCGAGCCGATGCGGTCAATCTGCGTGCTGGGCCCGGCGCGCGCTATCCGATCGATTGGGTTTACAAGCGTGTCGGCATGCCGGTGGAAATATTGCGGGAATTCGATGTCTGGCGTCTGGTCGAAACGCCCGACGGCCAGAAGGGCTGGATGCATGAAGCAACCCTGATACCGCGCCGTGACCTGATCATCACCGGCGAGCGCCAGACCCTGCGCGCGGAGCCAAACGATACGGCGCATGCCGTCGCGACGCTGGAGGCTGGTGTGATCGGGCGGATCCGTTCATGTGCCGTCAGCGCTGCCTGGTGCAGAGTGCAGATCGGCGAATATCGCGGCTGGCTCCCGCGTTCGGCGTTTTGGGGCGCGACGGCGGCCGAGTCCGTCAATCCCTGACGCCCGCTCAAACCGCGGCGCCGCCGTCCCGCCATCCCCGCTCCCAGTCATTCCCGCGAAAGCGGGAATCCAACGCCTCCCCACACAACCGCGACCTCGACGCGGATCCCGCAAGTTCAATATCCGCGCCGACCGCTCCGTAAGCACTCGCGCAGCCGGTCACGCAAGAACGGCCTTCGTCATTCCCGCGAAAGCGGGAATCCAACGCCTATCCACACAACCGAGACCTCCGCGTGGGCCCACTCCTACCCCCAATCCTCCCCCGGATTCACCCAGCCAAAGCGTGTGGCCGATGCAGTGCGGGGCGGGGACGCGTCACTGTCCGCCGCCCGCGCTTGAACACGACAAGCGGGTGACAAATCTCCGCCACCGCCTGTTCGGGCGACTCGGCATCGATCACCACGATATCGGCGGGATTGCCCACCACGATCCCGTAATCCCGCAAGTTCAATATCCGCGCCGACCGCTCCGTCAGCATGGCGAAGCAGTCGCGCAGCCGGTCACGCCCGCTGATCTGACAGATATTCGCCTGCAGGTTCGCCATGCGGGTGAGCGAACAATCCCCAAACGGCGTGAACGGGTTCAGCACATTGTTGGTGGAAATCGAGCACTCCACCCCGCACTCCACGAGCAGATTCACGTCCGCGACACCACGCCGCACGCTGTATTCCTGGTCCCGACCGCCCATGAACAAGTCGGTTGCGGGCACCACCGTCACCGCCACACCGGCATCGCCGATACGCTGCGCCAATTCCTTTAGCGCGTCAGGCGGAAGCGTCGAATATTTGCTGCCATGGCCGATCGTCACGCGGCCACCCATCCCGTACTCTTTGGTCAGATCGCATACCAGGTGGATGTCCATCGCCTCGGGCGAGCCTCCCGAGTCCAGATGCATGTCGATATCCACGCCGAACTCGCGCGCCAGCGCGAAGACGCGATGGATCTGGCCTGCATGATCGGGATCATAGTTCGGCGCCGCCCCAATGACATTGGCGCCTCGTCGCAACGCCTGCACCAGCAGCGCGTCAGCGCGTGGATTATTGGTCAGGCCCTCCTGAGGAAACACGCAAAGCTCGATATCGATCGCCCAGGCATAATCGCGCCGTAGCGTCTCGATCGCCTCGAAGCTGCGCATCTCTACGCCGGCATCCAGTTCCAGATGCGTGCGCATGCGGGTCGTGCCGTGCTTGATGCAGCTTTCCAGCGTGCGCGAGGCCCGCTGATAGACGTCTTCCACCGAGAAGCTGCCCTTGATGGCGGCAACCCGAGGCACCGCATCTGCCTGCCGGCCAACTTCCGGCGTGCAGCGGTCTATGATGCGGGATTTGTCCAGGTGAATATGGGTTTCGATCAGGCCGCCGCAGCTCAGGCATCCCGCCGCATCATATTCCTCGGCGTCTGCCTGCAGTCCGCTTTCGACCGCAACGATACGGCCATTCGATACGCCGATATCCGCAACCGGACTATCCGGGATCTGCGCCAGCCTCGCATTGCGAATGATCAGATCCATCACCACCCCCGCGCCGCAATGCTGGCGCGACCAAGGGGCGGGTGCAACCGGACTTTAACGCCGGTCGAGCTGACTTTCCTGGATCACACGCTCATGGCCGTCCAGCGAATTCTTCACCCGGTACGAGCACGTATTGCGCTCGAACGGCAATTGCCGGACGATCGTGTAAACGCCACGCGGAACATTGTAATCCGTCGCCTGCGGCAAAAACACGACTTGCTCGCCGATGGCGAATTTGTAGCTGGTCATACAGTACTCCGAAAATCACCGGCGCCGCGGAGCGGCACCGGTTTTTACGCATCAGCCGCGTTGCAGATTGATGGCGGCCAACTTACCCTGCCGCCCCCGTTCCACATCGAAGTTTATTTTCTGGCCCTCATTGAGGCTGCCCAACCCAGACTGCTCGACCGCCGAGACGTGAACGAACACGTCCGCCGACCCGTCATCCGGCTGGATGAACCCATATCCCTTCTGGCCATTGTACCATTTGACTGTACCTGTCGTCATCTACTCCAGACTCCACGAATTGGCTTCCCGCACCATGCAGGATCAACAACTTTCCATTCGGGGGAAGTACAGAAGCGCGGAAACGCCGTGCACAGGGCACATACAGCCCAAACCGAAAAGCGCCAACTTGCGCTACATGGTGAGTCGCCGGCCGGATTACCAGAGTGTTGACGAGAGCCCGGCTCACCCAGCCAGAAAACGGCGGATCTCCGCCAAAAACAGCTCCAGCCGGTCATGGTGGACCCAGTGCCCCGCTCCCTCCACACCCAGCACCCGCGCATCCTGGAAATGGCCCGCGCGGCCGTCCGCGCCCGGATCGGTGGCCCAGCTCTCTTTGCCCCACACCAGCAAGGTCGGGCAGGAAATCCGCGACCACAATGTCGCGATCTCGTCCCGGGTCATGTCATAGGGCGGCCAGATGCGCACATACGGATCGAACTTCCAGCTATACGTGCCGTCCTCGTTCTGGTTCACCGCCTGCTGCGTCAGATGCAGCGCCTGATCCGGCGTCAATCGCCGGTTGGCCTCCTGCATGCGGTTCAGCGCATCCTCGATGGAGGCATAGCGCCGCGGCAGACGCCCGGCCATGACACGCACCTCGTCGATCCAGGCCCGCATCCGCGCATCGATCGGGTCGGGCTCGGCCGCCGAACGCCGTCCCGGCCCCATCCCCTCGATCGCCACCAGCCGGCGAACCGTCTGCGGAAAAATGCCCGTATAGCGCAGCGCGATATTGCCACCGAGTGAGTGCGCAACGATCGACACCGGCGCCAGCTTCTGCTGATGGATCAGTTGCGCGAGGTCGTAGATGTAGTTCGCCATCGTGTAATGGCCCGACCGCGACCAGGCGCTGTCGCCATGGCCGCGCAGATCGGGCGCAATCACGTGCCATTCGTCGCGCAGCGCCGTCGCCACCCAGTCCCAGCTCCGGCAATGGTCACGCCCCCCATGCAGCAGCAGCAGCGGTGGCGCGTCCTCGTTGCCCCAATCCACATAGTGCAGCCGCAGCCGCTGCGAGAACCACGTCCTTGAGGTCGGGCCAGGCAGATCCGAAGCTACGCCGATCAGCCGATCGGGGGATGGCGCTTGTGCCATTCGGTCGCCCTCTCATACGCCGCCGCGACCCGCAGCACCGTCGCGTCGTTGAAATAGCGGCCGACGATCTGCACCGACAAAGGCAGCCCATCGCGCGACAGCCCCGCCATCATGGCCAGCGCCGGATGTCCGGTCACATTGAACGGCGTGCGAGCCTGGCGCGGATAGGTGCGGGCGCCTTCCTTCGCGTCATCGATACGGCAGGCGGGATCCATCGAGCTGGCACACAGCAGCACGTCGACATCACGGAACGCATCCTCCACAGCCGCGATCATCTGCGCGCGCCGGCGTTGCGCGCCCACGTAATCCCCGGCGGAGATGAAGGCGCCCGGCATCAGGCGCCGGCGCGCCAACTGGCCGTAATCGCCGGGCCGGGTGCGCAGCCAGGGCGCGTGGATGGACCAT
>DATDIC010000044.1:0-2968 GCA_036521275.1 Acetobacteraceae bacterium | reverse complement strand
AGCCAATCGCCGCCGCTCGGGTTAGTCCAGGTGATGGTAGCCATTGCCAAGCTCCCCTGTGCACGCGCCGTTCACGGGCGGCATGCGCAAGGGATTATGGAGCGCCAAATATTAACCGATGGATGCTTGTTCCTCGGGTGTTCTAAGGGTCAGCGATAACGCGTGCAGTCCACTGGCGAACTCCCCGCCGAGGGCGTCATGAACCGCGCGTGAGCGTGCCACGCGGCTCATGTCCCGGAACGCATTGGAAACGACCAGCACGCTGTAATGGGTCTCCCCCTGCGGGCGCGCGCCGGCATGGCCAGCGTGGCGGGCACTGTCATCCACGATGCGCAGGACAGCGGGCGTGAATGCGGTCCGCAGCAGCGTTTCCAGGCGCTCGGCGCGCGTCTCCTCCGGCATGGGTCACCCTCCGCCAGCAAGTTGTCAGCGCGGTTCTGCCACATCCGGCGGTGCGGCGGAACGCTGCCAGTTCGTGGGGGCCAGCACGTTCTCGATCGGCCAGCTCGAGATGCGGATCACGCCGCTAAGCGGCTGGTCCATCTCCAGGATCAGGAACACCGAGCCGCCGATCGCCATCGAGCAGATCAGGAACGCCCCCACGATCGTCCCGTTCAATGGGGCATTCAGGCCGAAACTGACGAAGATCGCAACGATCCACGATACCAGGATCCCCAGCACGATCCCGTGGACGTTCGTTCTCGCCTGTTCGATCAGCGACCAGCGTTCCCGGAACAGTGTGATGGTTATATTCAGTGCCTGCTGCTGCAGCCACGCTTGGCTCGGGTCCTGTGGCTTCAGCACGCGAATCTCTTTCCGCATCTGCTCCAGCAGCGAGGCAATCTGGGGGTGCTGGAACAGGTTGATCGGGTCTCCCTTGGCCGGCCACACATCATGCAGCAACGAGACGGTGTAGTGCCGCAACGTATCGCGCGGTGTGGCCGCGGCGGCCCCGTAGTCTCGAAGTGTCTCGTTGAGCAGCGCGATTTCCGCGGCGTACGATCGAAACGCCTGGTCGGTGGTGTCATAGGCGTTTTTCGCCGTGGCGATCAGCAGCCCCAGCACCAACGATGCCAGCACCGAGAGCATGCCGGTGCCCAGCCGGATCACGTCCTGGGTTTCTTTCGTGAGATGTGATTTGGGCAGCACGCGATGCAGGTTCAGGCCAACCAGAGCGCCGAGAAACACGGCGAAAGTGACCAGAACGCTCGTGGCAATGCTGTTCATCAGCCACGTGCCCGAACGCGGCTCGGGATCACCAGGTTGGCCAGCCCCGCCAACCCCAGCGTCGTTGCCATCAGGATGAAGGCCAGCGCCGCCGCGAATGGCCAGTTGTTGTTGTTGGTGAACTCCCAGTAGATCAGCGGCGCCATCATGTGGAATCGCGGGCCGCCCAGCAGCACCGGCGTGGCGAAGGCGTTCATGCACAGGATAAAGCACAGCACCGCGGCGATCAGCACGCCGGGCAGCGCGAGCGGCAGCACCACGCGCCGGAATGCGCGCGCGGGCGTCGCCCCCATGCTGGCAGCAGCTTCCTGCAGGCGCGGATCGATGCCTTCAAAGACGCTTTGCAGCGTCAGGATCGTGAACGGCAGGTTGATCGACACAATTCCGGCGATGACCGCATTCTCCGTGAACATGACATCGATATGACCGGCATGGAACAGCCGGCCGGCAATGTCCAGCATGCCGCCGCGGGCGAACAGGATCATCCAGCCGGACGTGCGGGTCACCGCACCGATGAACAAGGGCAGGATGATCAGCATCAGCCAGACCGACTTGAACCGGCTGGTGGTGCGCGCCAGCCGCCACGCCATCGGCACGCCGAAGATCAGGCAGGCCACGGTGACGATGGCGGCGACCCGCACCGTGGTGACCAGCACGTCACGATAGAAAGGATCGGTGAAGAAGCGGGCGTAATTCGCCGGCGTAAGGGCGGCGATCATGATCGCGGTGGGGTCGAAGCGGTTCAGGCTGAAGCGCGCCAGCAGCGCCAGCGGGCCGAGCAGCATGATCAGCATCAGCAGCGTGGCCGGCGTCAGCAGGACCAGTGCGGTCGCGCCGTCTCGCCTGTCGTTCTCAGGCATGCTGGACGTTCTTGTCCCACCAGTCCTGCATCTCTGCTTGCACCTTGGTGGTGTAGGCGTAATCCGGCTGCACCAGCTTCGGCCGCGGATCGGGGAAGGCGAGTTGCTGCGCCACCTTGCCGGTCAGCGCGGCATCGTCGATGGTCGGCAGATAGCCCATGTGCTCGGCGAAGCCGCGCTGCGCGGCAGGCTCCAGCAGCGCATCGACATATTTCCAGGCGGCATCCTTGTCCGGCGCGTTTTTCGGAACCGTCATGCCGGAGACGTACAGGATAGCGCCTTCCGTGGGATAGCGGCCGTCCACCGGGAAGCCGGCGTTCTGCCACATGATCGTGCGGGCGCGCCAGATCATGCCCACCTCGATCTCGCCCGACTTGAAGGCGGGGGCAAGATTGTCGGTTTCCGGATACAGATGCAGCCCGTTATCGTTCAGTTTCATTATCAACGGCTTGGCCTTGTCAAAATCGTCCGCGTTGCCGCTGGCGTACAGCCCGGCCGCCATCATCAGCCAGAAACCCGCAGTGGTGACCACGCCGACCTTGCCCTTCCATTTCGGGTCCAGCAGGTCGCCGAAGCTTTTCGGCGGATCGGTCACGGTCTGCGGATTATAGGCGATCACCTGGGCGCTGTAGATGTGCGGCACGAAATAGTCGCTGGCGAGGAAATCGGGCACGTGCTTCAGGTTCGGCGCCTTGGCCGGATCGAGCTTCTCGGCCAGCCCCGCCAGGCCGGCGCGGAATCCGTTCGGCGCACCCAGGCAGGCGATGTCCATGCTGCCGCGCGGCAGCATCCTCTGCGCACTCAGCTTGGCAAAGCGCGGCGCCTCGTCGCCGATGTCCTGCACCACCTCCACGCCTTCCGGCTTCAGGATCGGATCGTCG
>DATDIC010000043.1:0-16364 GCA_036521275.1 Acetobacteraceae bacterium | reverse complement strand
ACCTTCCCGTTCGCGTCCTTCGGCGCCAGCGTGATATCCTGGATGATCGTGTTGTGCGGATCGGCCGGATCAAGCTCGCCGAACACCCGTCCTTTGATCGCCTGGTACGGGATCGGTGCGCCGGTGACCGGCGTCGTCGAGTCGATCACGATCGACGTGATGCGCGCATCGCTCGGCGAGCTCCCGCCGATCAGCGCCCCCGCTACCGCACCTATCGGCACCAGGTAGCGCAGCGATCTGTATTTCTTCCTGGGAGGCATGTAACAGTTTCCTTCCGATTGAGACGTTGTTCTGGGTGCTGGTGTCAGGACAATTCTTCCTTCACCATCGCACTGGTCCGGCGACGCGCCGCCACCGCCACGCCCAGCAGCCCGACCACGAACAAGCCGAGCGGAGCCGGCTCCGGCACCGCCAGGTTGCAGCCCCGGTTGGTCGTGCCGGAACAGGCAAAACTGGCACCCGCGTCATTGGTGAACAGCACGAAGAAGTTCGACGGCACCGACTGATCGTCGAACGACGAGTCATAGGTGAACGTCGCGCTGCCCTGGCCGATCGGCGTGCCTGTCGTGTTGTCCGTCAGCTTGTAACAGAACCCGCTGCCGACATTGAACCCGGTGCCACCCAGGCAGTTCAGCGGGTCATTGAAGAAGAACGCCGTCGCCGACCAGCCGGGCAGCGTGGTGCCGGCCGTGGCCCCCGTCCCCGCCACCACCAGCTCATCGACAAACAAATCGTTGCTATTGTTCGTCAGCGTGAAGGTACCGGCAGAAACCGACTTGCTCAGCGTGAAATCCGCCGTCGCTTGCGCCGGCACCGCATGCGCAACGCCGATCAGCAACGCCAGACCAGCCAAGGCCTTATACAGGCGCGTCATCGTATCCTCCTTCTCGTTATTTATCAGTTGCGATCATCATGTAGCCGTATCGGGCAACGTCCAGCTACCGGTCTGATCGACCAACGATTCCGAAAGGATTGCCGCCGGCGCCGAGAGTCTTGGCCCGTCATTTGCGGTGCCCCCCTGAAATTATTTGGCTCCAGCCCCGAAAGATGGATGCAATCCGACCTTGCCACGCATATCCGCCGTCGGGCAAGCTGCATTTTGCATTCAGTTTGGGGTAGCCATGTCTTCTCAGGCCATCATGATACCCTTCCCGAAAGGTGGCACACTGCATGCCGACCTGCTTGCAGGGTTGCGGAACATGATCAATCAGGGTGAGCTCGCACCCGGCATGCGTGTACCGGAACGTCTGCTCTGTGAGCGTTTCGGCATATCGCGCACGCCGTTGCGCGAGGCTCTCAAGGTGCTGGCAGCCGAGGACCTGGTCGAGCTTCGGCCCAATCGCGGTGCGCGCATCGCGACGCTGGACAACCAGAACTTGCAACATTTGTTCGAGGTCATCGCGACGTTGGAGGCAGAGGGCGGACGCCTGGCCTGCAAGCGGATCACCGCGGATGCGCTGGCGGAAATCCAGGGCATGCATTATCGCATGTACGCTCATTTTCTGCGGCGTGAGCTGCCGGAATACTTCACGCTGAACCAGGCCATCCACGTGGCGATCCTGCGGGCGGCCGCAAATCCGGTGCTGCTTTCTTGCTATAATGGCGTCGCCGGGCGCGTGACCCGGGCGCGCTACATGGCGAATCGCATGCATCCCGACCGCTGGGAGGCAGCAATGAAGGAGCACGAGGCAATTCTGGCGACCCTCGTCGCCCGTGACGGTGACAGGTTGGGCCACCTGCTGGCACAGCATCTAGAGAACAAGCGCGACATAATCATGGCCGCCGTGGCCACCGCCAACGGGGATCCAGACCCGGAACAGCAAGCGTCGTAGTTGGCGGCGGACGCTTGTCGTCGTTTTGGCGAGCGATCCAGGATAGAGATCACGTTTGCCGCTTGGGCTATCGCTGACACGGCAGTATGGGTGAATCTACAGAACCGCGTAGCGGCGCCAACAAACGAGGAAGCGATCACCCGTGTCGAGCAACAGCGTACCGGCGACTCCCGATGCTGCAAGCGGGCAGCTTCTCTCGCGCCGCCAACTTGGGTTCACCCTGATCGAGCTGCTGGTGGTGCTGGCCATCCTGGGACTGCTGGCCGCAATCACCGTCCCGCAGGTGCTGAAATACCTCGGTCGCGCCAAAACGGATACGGCCCGCATCGAAATCAAGAACATCGCGACAGCACTCGACCTGTTCCTGATCGATGTCGGTCGTTACCCGACGCAGGAGGAAGGGTTGGCCGCATTGACCGCGAACCCCGGCAACGTGCCCGGCTGGCACGGTCCTTACGTCAACAACAGGGGCACGCTGACCGATCCCTGGGGCCATCCCTATTATTACCGCTTTCCCGGCGAGCACGGTGCCTACGACCTTTATTCGCTTGGCGCCGATAATGCACCGGGTGGAACGGGCGACAACCAGGATGTAACGAACTGGTAGTTGCTACCCTCGCTCGTCAAGCTGATAGAACGCCACCGCGTTGTCGTGCAGGATCAGGCGCCGCTCCGCTTCTGACATCTCGATGCGAAAGGCGCGCGCTGGATCGTCGAAATCCCAGTGCGGATAGTCCGACGAATAGAGCATCCGGTCCCAGCCGATACAATCGAATATCAGCCGGAGATCTTCGGGATTTTCCGGCTCCTCCATCGGTTGCGTGGCAAACCACACATTCGCCCGCATGTATTCCGATGGCGGCCGCTTCACGTGCGGCACCTCGTTGCGCATCTTCGCCCAGTGCTTGTCCAGCCGCCACGCCAGCGGCGCCGCCCAGGCGAACCCGCCTTCTATCATCACCACCCGCAGCCGCGGAAAATGCTCGAACACGCCTTCAAGGATCAGGCTCGCCGCCTGCGCCTGCATGGAGTGGATCAGCACATGGTGGTCCTCGACATAGAAATCCGGCCACCCGGTCGGGGTCGGCGAAAACGCCGAAGGGCCGCCGATATGGAATCCGATCGGCAGGTTATGTGCCTGCGCCGCAGCAAAGATCGGCCAGTATCGCTTGCGGCCGATCGGCTCCAAGGAACGCGAGCCAAGCTGAACCTGCGCGAATTGCGGATCGCCGGCACGCAATTCGATCTCCGCGACCGCGCCTTCGGTATCCTCCGCCGCCACCTGGATCGATGCTTTCAGCCGCGGTTCCTTGGATGTGAACTCGGCGATTTGCCATTCATTGACGGCATGCGTCATCGCCGTCGCCAACTCCAGGTTTCGCGGCGTGTTGGCGTCAACCAGCGGCTCCAGCACACCGAACTCGATATTATACGCATCCAGGTGCTGGCGCTGCATGAACGCCAGGTCCGCTCCCGGCGGCTTGCCGCTCGGCGGCCAGGCATCGCGCCGCGCAGTGTTCGGCGCGAACCGCGGATAGGTCCCGCGCTCGGCATAGATCGTGTGCGGCCGGTTGCCATACTGCGACAGATGCTCGCGCCACTGCGCCGACAGATAGGGAAACAACGCCCGATCATCTGCCAGCGAGGGATGGATGTCGCAGTCGATCACCTGCAGCCGGGACTGCGCCTCGTTCCGCTGCGCCGGCCGATCCAGGGTCAGGCTCATTGCACGTTCTCCTTCAGCCGGGAATACGTCGCCAGTGGGTTCTCGACCATGATCTTCTCGATCAGCCGGCGCGGAATGCCGTCGGGCAGCGCCGCCTCGTTTTCGAACTGCCAGTGCGGATAGTCGGTGGAAAACAACAGCATGTCATCCGACCCGATCTGCTCGATGATCCGCTCCAGCACGCCTGCATCTTTGGGGCCGTCGATCGGCTGCACCGTCAGCCGCACATGCTCCCGTATCTGCTCCGCCGGCGATTGCTTCACCCAAGGCACTTCCGCCCGCACGCCCCGCCACGTCTTCACCGCGCGCCAGATCAGCCCAGGCAGCCAGGTCACGCCGGACTCGATCAACACGACCTTCAGCGCCGGAAACTTGCTGAACACGCCCTGCGCGATCAGGCTCAGCAACTGGCTCTCGAACGCCTGCGTGTTGCTGACATAATCCTGCAGGAAGTGCGAGGGCCAGCCGGTGGAGGTCGGCGCGTGCCGGTACATGCTGCCGGCATGCAGCCCGATCGGCAGGCCGTGCCGCTCGGCCGCCGCGTAGATCGGCCAGTAGTAACGCTTGCCCAGCATCATCTCCAACGCCGCCGGCATCAGTATCTGCACGAACCGCCGGTCGGCTGCCAGCCGCTCGATCTCCTCCACCGCCAACTCCGGGCTTTGTGCCGGGATCAGGATGGAAGCGCGCAGCCGCGGATCGCGGTCCAGCCATTCCGCCGCGATCCAATCATTCACCGCGCCGCACATCGCTGCCGCCATCGTTTCGCTGACCGCGATCAGCCCACCATACAGGCAGTTGCAGATGGCAAACCGCGCCTGAAACGAGTCCAGCGCCTGCGACTGAAGCTGCCCGAAATCGCTGCCCGGCAATCCCGCCGGCGGCTTCCAGTCCGGCCGGCAGGAAATCGGCGCGTTCGGTGGATAGCTGCCCATCACGAACCCATCCTGGCCGCGGGCGATGAACGTTTCCTGCCAGAACTCATCCATATAGGGCAGCAACGTCTTGATGCCCGGCACCGCCGGATGGATGTCGCAGTCGATGGCGCCGCGCACGGGAATGGACATATCGGCTCCTTACAGCGACGCGCCGCGGCGGAAGATGCGCTGCCAGTTCCCGGCCACTTGGTCCAGCGCGCTCTTGGCGTTGGTTTCCCCCATCACCACGCGGGAAATGCCCGGCCGCAATGCCAGTTCCATGGCCCCGTACAATGGATCCTGCGGACTGGTGATCGCCGTATTCACCGCCTGCGCCGCCGCCGGCGGCCAACCATATTTCTTGCCGATCTCCGGGTTCTGCAGCACCGAAAGCCGGGCCGGCGAATTGCCCTTCTCCATGGAACGCAGCGACCAGTAACGCCCTGCAATGAACTGGATGAACGCGAACGCCCACTCCTTGTTCTTGGAATAGCTCGGCACGCCCAGGCTCCAGCCCGACAGGAAGGTGCGGCTCTGGTCCGGCTGATGCGCGCCGGGCGCCACCGTCCAGGCCCAGCGCCCGCCGGTCTTCGACAGTTTCGGGTCGTTCAGCATGGTGCCGGACGGCGCCAGCGTGATCGTCATCCCGTAGCGGTCGTTCTGCCCGCCGGCAATGATCTCATCCCATTCCCAGGTCACCGCGTCCGGCACGACGACCTTGTACTTCGACAGCAGATCGCCGTAATATTGCAGCGCCTCTATTCCCGGCGGCTGGTTGACGAAAATCTCGTGCGTTTTCGCATCATAGAACCGGCCGCCGTTGGAGTACAGGAACGTCGCCCACTGGTCGGTCATCGCCGGCCCTTCGCGCATGCAAAAGCCGAGGCCATAGCGCTTGCCGTCCCCGGCCTTGGTTATGGCGATCGCCGTCTTCAGCATCTCGTCCCAGGTGGTCGGCGGTTTGTCGAATCCGGCCTGCTTCAGCACCTCCGGCTGGTAATGCAGGATCGCCATGGTCAGCCGGTACGGGATGCCGATCTGCTTGCCATCGTAATTGCCGATCTGGCGCACCGACGGCACGATATCGTCCCAACCGAAATCAGCGGCGTAGGGATTGTCCGCCTTCGCCATCAATTGGGTGACGTCTTCGATATGCGGGCTCATCCAACTCACCCAACTCGTGCCGATCTGCGCCACGTCGATGCTGCTCGATTTGGCGGACAGCTCGGACTTGTAGCGGACGATCAGCGCGTCATCCGGAAGCTGCGTGAACTCGACCCGGATGCCGGTTTCCTTTTGAAACGCGGGCGCCGCATCCTGCATCATGGTGCCGTGCCAGGGCGCATTGTCGGCCATGAACAGCAGCTTCTCCGGCTTGGGTGCCGCCAGAGCAGGGCGCGCCAGGGCCACACCCGCCACGCTGGCGCCAAACCCGGCGCCGGCAGTCGCGACGAACCGGCGGCGACCCAGCGACAATTCCTTCCATGTGCCCACGATGTTTCTCTCCCTTGGCCGCTGCAGACTGGTTGATCGGTCTGGGTGTTTGGCAGTCTGTTAGGCCGAGAGGCTACATTTACCTAACTGGAGCTGCAAGCCCGCTTGACGATCGGGCGTGAAAGGCGCATGGCAGCCACCTAACCACAACCTAACAGGGATGCCGCAGCGGGTCACCATCCAGCAGCTCGCCGATCAGCTCGGGTTGTCGAAGTTTTCCGTCTCCCGCGCGCTGTCCGGCAAGTCGGGGGTCGCCGACGCCACGCGCGCCCATGTCCTGCGCACCGCCCATCAGCTCGGCTACCACCGCCAGGCCGACAGCCCGGCATCCATCCGCCAGGTGCTGTTCGTGATGCACGACCAGGACAATGTCAGCAGCGAGATGTGGGTGAACATGCTGCACGGCGCGGAGCGGGAGGGCGCGCGCCACGGTTACGCGATCATCGCCCGCCAGGCCCGCCTGTTGGGCGACGTGGCCCGGCTGCACGCTTCGGTCGCTGGTTTGATCCTGGCGATGACGCGCCCGGCCGAGTTGATCCCCGATCTCTCGCGCGCCGGCCTGCCGATGGTTTCAACCGGCTATGTCGGTCCGCTCGACCGCGTCGACCAGGTCGTTGGCGCCGACTGGGAGGCAGGCATTGTCATCGCCCGGTTCCTGGTCGGGCTCGGCCATCGCTCGATCGGTTTCGTGCGCGGCCAGCCGGGGCTGTTCGGGCGGACGGAGCGCTTCCGCGGGTTGCGCGACGGCGCCCTGGATCGCGCCGCCGTATACGAGATCGGGTTTCCCGAACCCGAAGGTTTTCGCGAAGCGTTTTTGCAGCAGGTCAGTAACGGGGTCGCGCCAACCGCGCTGTTCTGCGCCCATGACGGACTGGCCGTCACGGTGATTTCCGAACTGCTCCGGCTGGCAATCCGCGTCCCGGAGGATATCTCGGTCGTCGGCTTCAACGATTATGTCTGCGCCACCCAGATCGTCCCGCAACTCACCACCATCCGGATGCCGCACGAAGACATGGGCGCCGCCGCGATGCGCTGCCTGGCGCAGCGGATCGTCCAAGCCGACGCCGAGCGGCTGCCACCGTTGCGGATAGCGCTCACGCCGGAATTCATTGAGCGCCAGTCAACCGGGCCGGCGGGCGATCTGTCCTGGGTGCGGCGGCTCATTACCGGCTCGCCGGAGGGCAACAACGATTTTGCTCAGGCGAAACCTGCTCTACGATAGCTTCAACCAACGGCAGGGCAGGCTGATGGATGACGGCGGGCGGGCAATGCGCAGCGTGCTGGCGGACTACGACCCGCAATCCTTCTTCTGCGAGATGTTCCGCCCCGGCCAACCACCGCACCCGGCGCTCGATCATCTGCTCGGCCTGCTGCGGCGGATGCCGGTGGCCTCCCTCCGCCGCCGCGCCGCCGAGGCCGAGCGGGACCTGCTCGATCGCGGCATCACTTTCACGGTTTATTCCGATGCCACCGCGATCGATCGTATCCTTCCCTTCGACCTGATCCCCCGCGTGATCACCGCCGATGAATGGCGGGTGATCGAAACCGGGGTCATCCAGCGCGTCCGCGCGCTCAATCTCTTCCTGCACGATGTCTATCACGACCAGAAAATCCTCAAGGACGGTATCGTTCCGGCCGCCTTGGTCCTCGGCAATCCCGCCTATTGTCCGGCGATGCAAGGCTTCGACGTGCCGCTGGGCACCTATGTGCATGTCTGCGGCACGGATATAATACGCGATGAAACCGGCCGGTTCCTGGTCCTGGAGGATAACGCCCGCACCCCGTCCGGCGTCGCTTATGTGGTCGAGAACCGCCATGTGACGCTTCGGGTCCTGTCGGACCTGATGGCAGGGCTGGATGTGCGCGCGGTCGATGAGTACGGCTTGCGGCTGCAGCGGGCGATGACCGAGATCGCGCCTGCCTCGGTCACCGATCCGCAGGTGGTGCTGCTGTCGCCGGGCATTTTCAACTCGGCCTATTTCGAGCATGTGTTCCTGGCCCGCGAAATGGGCATTCCGCTGGTCGAAGGCCGCGATCTGCTGGTGGAAGACGGGCGGGTCTGGATGCGCACCACCGCCGGGCTGGCACCGGTGCACACGATCTATCGCCGCCTCAACGATGATTTCCTGGACCCCGACGCATTCCGGCCGGACAGCCAGCTAGGTGTGCGCGGCCTGATCGCGGCGTGGCGCCGCGGCGCGGTGGCGATCGCCAACGCCGTGGGTACTGGCGTGGCCGACGACAAGGCTGTGTATGCCTACATGCCGCGTATCATTCGCTACTACCTGGCCGAGGAGCCGATCCTGCCCAATGTGGAGACCATGATTTGTGCCGAGCCCGAGGGACTGGCGCATACCCTGGCTCAGCTCGATCGGCTGGTCGTCAAGCCGGTCGCCGAATCGGGCGGCTATGGCCTGCTGATCGGCCCGCACGCCTCGCTGACCGAGCTGGATAAGTTCCGCGCCCGTCTGCAAGCCGATCCCGCCAATTATATCAGTCAGCCGATGATCAACCTGTCCGTCTCGCCCACCTTGTGCGATGCCGGGCTTGCTCCGCGCCATGTCGATCTGCGGCCGTTCGCCGTCACCGGCCGCGACACCTGGGTGCTGCCCGGCGGCCTGACCCGCGTCGCGCTGCGGCCGGGCAGCGTGGTGGTGAACTCGTCCCAGGGCGGCGGCTCGAAAGACACCTGGGTGCTGGCATGATGTCCAGGGAAGTTATCGGGGGAACCATCGCCGCTTCGGGCCACCTGATCGCCCGGCACGCCGGCAGCACGATCTGGCTCGCCCGCTACATGGAGCGGATCGAGAATCTTGCCCGGCTGCTCGATGTCACCAAGACATTCGCACGCGACGACGGCGAGGGCCGTACCTGGCTGGCGATCCTGCACATCAACGGCGACGAGCACCACTTCTTTGCCCGCCACCGCGCCGCCGATGCTGAAAGCGTGGCGTATTTCTACCTGCTGGACAAAGCCAACCCCAGCTCCGTTCAGGCCGTCATCGGCTGGGCACGGGAGAATGCGCGCACGCTGCGGGCCCTGATCTCCACCGAGATGTGGCTGCACATCAATGTCTTTCGCAACCAGATCACCAGGCTGGATTTGGGCGACATCGCGTCCGACCGGCTGTCGGCGGTGTGCGCGATGCTGCGCGAGGGCACGCAGGCGCACACCGGCATCACCGAAGGCACGTTCTATCGCGACCAGTGCTGGCACTTCTACATGCTCGGCCGCCACCTGGAGCGGGCGGACCAGACGACGCGGCTGCTCGACACGCGCTTTCACGCGGTCGCGGCGGAGATGGCGTCGGATGGTGCCGAAATCGACGCCGGGCAATGGATCGCGCTGCTGCGTGCTGCCGCCGGATACCATGCCTATCGCCGCGAATACCCGCATGGCTACCGGCCAGTCGAAGTTGCCGGGTTCCTGCTGAAGAACGGGGCCTTCCCACGCTCGGTGTGGCTCAATCTGTCGCAGGTGGAATGGCATCTTTCGCAACTGCGCAGCCGCTATCACCTGCGGGGCGTCGCGCGGCCGATGGAGCGCATCGACCGGCTGCTGGCGATGATGGCAAGCCAGACCGTCGAGCAGATCATCACGCGCGGGCTGTCGCCGTTTCTGGACTGGATGCAGGCTGAGGTCGCCGCGCTGCACGAGGATATCGCCACCGAACTGTGCGGTGGGGCGTGAGGCACTAGCTGGTCAGGTGCATCCCGGGCCCGCTATCGTGGCTGCCTGCTGAGGAGAACCGCACGATGGACCTGAGTTTCCTGCCGGCCAGCCGCCTGGCCACGCTGGCGCGCAGCGGCGAGATTAGCTGTGTCGAGCTGCTGGACCATTGCGTGACACGCATCGAGCGGCTGGATGGCCGGATCAACGCCGTCGTGGTGCGCGACTTCGATCGTGCGCGGGGGCGCGCGAAGGCGCTGGATAATCAGCGCGACAAGTCTGGCGCCCTGTTCGGCGTGCCGATGACGGTGAAGGAGAGTTTCGATATTGCCGGGCTGCCCACCACCTGGGGCGTGCCGGCGGAACGCAACTCGGTCGCGCGCCGCAATGCGCTCGCGGTTGAGCGGCTGCAGAATGCCGGGGCGGTGGTGTTCGGCAAGACCAACGTGCCGCTGCTGCTGGCCGACTGGCAGAGCTACAACGAGATTTACGGGACCACGAACAATCCGTGGGACCTGGCACGCTCTCCGGGCGGTTCATCGGGAGGATCGGCGGCGGCGCTGGCAGCCGGTCTGACGAACCTGGAGATCGGCAGCGATATCGGGTCTTCCATCCGCAATCCGGCGCATTATTGCGGCGTGTTCGGCCACAAGGCGACCTGGGGCATCTGCCCGCCGCTGGGCCAGTCGCTGCGCGGGAACGTGTTGCAGGCGGATATTTCGGTGATCGGGCCGCTGGCGCGGTCGGCGGACGATTTGGAGCTCGCGCTGGACGCCATTGCCGGCCCGGAGGAGATCGATGCGGCGGGCTGGAAGCTGGAGCTGGCGCCGGCGCGCGGGACGCGGTTGCGCGATCTGCGCGTGGCGGTGATGCAGGACCATCCGCTGTCGGAGGTGGATTCGGCCATTACCGGGCGGCTGGAACAACTGGCATCGTTCCTGGCGAAACAGGGTGCGCGTGTCAGCACCACGGCGCGGCCGGACTACGATCTGGCGCGCGGCCACGAGCTATATATCCAGATGCTGCGCGCCACCACCAGCGCACGCTTCGACAGCGCGGCGATCGAGCACTGGCGCGCCGAAGCCGCGCGGCTGCCGGCGGACGACACCAGCTATTACGCACTGATGGCGCGCGGCAATTCGATGCTGCATCGGGACTTCCTGCTTGCCGACGAGCAGCGCCAGCGCATGCGGCGCGCCTGGGCGGAGTTCTTCAAGGACTGGGATGTGTTCCTGTGCCCGGCCGCTGCCTCTGCCGCGCAGCCGCACGACAAGGCGGGCGAGCGCTGGGAACGCACGATCGAGGTGAACGGGCGCCGCATCCCCGGCATCGACCAGATGTTCTGGGCCGGCATTTCCTGCTTCTTCCTGCTGCCGGCGTCGGTCGCGCCACTTGGCTTCACGGCGACCGGCCTGCCGTTCGGCGTGCAGATCGTCGGCCCGCAATTCGGCGACCGCACCACGATCCAGTTCGCGCGGATGATGGAACAGTCCTGGCAGGCGTTTCAGCCGCCCCCCGGATGGGAATGACACTGGCTGGGAATGAACGAGGCAACCACATGAACCCCACCTTCCTGCCGGCCTGGCGACTGGCCGAGCTGACCACCAGCGGCGAGATCGGCTGCCTGGAGCTGCTCGACCATTACATCGCCCGCGTGGAGCGGCTGAACAACCGCATCAACGCCGTCGTCACGCGCGACCTGGAACGTGCGCGCACGCGGGCCCGCGCGCTGGACAGTTCCGGCCGCAACAAGGGGCCACTGTTCGGCGTGCCGATGACGGTGAAGGAGAGCTTCGACCTCATCGGCCTGCCCACCACGTGGGGGCACGAGGACCGCACGCCGCATCGCGCCGACACCGACGCTCTCGCTGTGCAGCGGCTGGAACAGGCCGGCGCCGTGGTGTTCGGGAAAACCAACGTGCCGGTCAGCCTGGCGGACTGGCAGAGCTACAATCCGGTGTACGGCAGCACCAACAATCCATGGCATCACGGGCACACGCCGGGCGGCTCCTCCGGTGGGGGCGCCGCAGCATGCGCGGCCGGGTTCGGCGGGCTGGAGCTGGGCAGCGACATCGGCGGTTCCATCCGCGTGCCGGCACATTATTGCGGGCTGTTCGGCCACAAGCCCAGTTGGGGGCTGTGTCCGCCACGCGGGCATTCGCTGGCGAATGCCGCCGCCATGACCGACATCTCGGTGATCGGCCCGTTGGCGCGGTCGGCGCAGGACCTGTGGCTGGCGCTGGAACAGATCTCCGTCCCCGATCCGCTGGACAGCAATCTGACGATTTCCTTGCCGCCGCCGCGCGACACGCGCCTGGCCAATCTGCGCATCGCGGTCTGGTCGCATCAGCCGGGACACGAGACCGACTCCGAAACCGTGGCGCTGATCGACGAGCTGGCGGAACACCTGGAACGCGAAGGGGCCGAAATCAGCCGCACCGCACGACCGGCTTTCGACGTGACGGAAGCGTTCCGCCTTTATATCACGCTGCTCGACGCCGCGCTCAGCGCGCGCCTGCCCGACGACGCGCTGGCCCGCAAGCGCGAAAAGAAAGCCGCCCTGCATCCCGGCGACATGAGCACCGACTCGTTGTTCATTCGCGCCACCGACCTGCCGCATCGCGAATGGCTGCGGCTGAACGAACGCCGCCATCAGCTCCGTCGCGTCTGGAATGCGTTCTTCCAGCAATGGGATGTACTGCTTTGCCCCGTCATCGCCACGCCGGCGCTGCCGCACATGCAGGAGGGCAATCCATGGGAACGCACCCACACAGTGAATGGCCGCACCATCGCTTACCAGGACATGCTGTTCTGGCCGGGCATCACCTGCGCCTTCCATCTGCCGGGTACCGTCGCGCCGATCGGGGTGTCGGGGTCCGGCCTGCCGATCGGGGTGCAGATTGTCGGCCCGCTTCATGGTGACCGCACCACGATCGCGGTCGCCGAACTGCTGGAGAAGTCCTGGCGCGCGTTCGTGCCCCCGCCGGGCTGGGATTGAAGCCGTCATGCGCATATTAGTACTCGGGGCCGGCGGGATCGGCGGCTATTTCGGCGGACGCCTCGCAGATTCTGGTGCAGATGTAACCTTTCTGGTGCGGGCCGGCCGGGCTGCGCAGCTCGCGCGCGACGGGCTGGTGGTGAAAAGCGCGATGGGCGATCTCACCCGCGCTGTTCGCTTCGTGACCAGTGACGGTCTGGCCGAAGACGGACGGTTCGATCTCGTACTGCTCACCTGCAAAGCCTACGATCTGGAAGCCGCCATCGCGGCAATCTCACCCGCGGTGCGGCACGGCGCGGCGGTGCTGCCGATGTTGAACGGCATGCAGCATCTCGACCGGCTGGACGTGGCGTTCGGGCGTGCCGCGGTGCTCGGCGGCATGTGCCAGATCGCCGCCACGCTGACTGGTACCGGCGAGGTGCTGCATCTGAACAAGCTGCACCACATGGTCGCCGGATCACGCGAGCCTGGGCAGGAGGGGATCGCACAGGCGTTCGCGCTTGCTGCCGAGCCGGCGCAATTCGATTTCCGCCTGTCCGACGATATCGCACAGGACATGTGGGAGAAGTTCGTCCTGCTCGCAACGATGGCATCCATGACCTGCCTGATGCGGGGCAGCGTCGGCGATATCATGCAGACCGACGATGGCGAGGAGCTGATGCTCGACACGTTAGAGGAATGCGACCTGGTGGCGCATGCCGCCGGGCACCGCTCACGCCCGACGTTCCTGACGCGTGCCCGCACGATCCTGACCGAGCGCGGGTCGAGCTTCGCCGCCTCCATGCTGCGTGACGTCGAACGCGGCGGACCGACCGAGGCAGCACACGTGGTCGGCGATATGCTGGCGCGCGCGCGGTCGGCGAATCTGCCGGCGCCGATGCTGCTTGTTGCATGGTGCCATTTGCAGACCCACGAGGCGCGCCGTCCGCGCGGGTAGCCTTATGGCGAGGATCGCCGGAAGGGCGACGGAATCAGGGCCGGCACACTGGCCCGATAAGCTGCGTATTCCGCAGGAAACTGCCCCGCCATGAAGTGTTCTTCCACGGTAAGCTTGCGCATGAAGGCGATGGTGACGAGCACCACGCCCAGCACGCCGCGCCATTCGTTCATCGCCACCATCGACCCGACAAAAGCCAGGAGCAGGCCCGTGTAGATCGGGTGTCGTGTCCAACGATAAGGGCCACTGCGGATCAGCTCGTGCCCACGCTTCAGCGTGACCATCCCGCTCCAGTTTCCGCCCAGATAAACCCGCGCGATCACCGTCCACGCCAGGCCGACGAACACCAGCGCCGCGCCGATCCAGTACCAGGACGGCGACGGCGGCAGGAATCGGGCCCGTAGCCAGCCGCGCGGGACGCCACGCCCAAAAAACAGCCAGATCGCGATCATCAGCGGCAGCGTGTGCATGACACGCGATCTGATGGGTTCCCGGCGGACCACGGGCTTGGCGCGAAACGCAGCCGCAAGCCAGTATAGCACCCATAGGACCCAGAGCCCCAGGATCGGATCATGGACAAGTCGCATGGCTCACAGCTTGCCCGTGGAAGCGGCACCAGGAGAGGGATGCATGAAGATCATCGCCGTCGAGACATACCACACCCGTGTCCCGTTCGACATGGGCGCGAGGCCGGTTACATTCGTCGGAACCGCCTGGGACTCGCTGAACACGCTGTGGCTGCGCATCGTCACCGACCAGGGACTCGAAGGCTGGGGTGAGGGCTTCGGCCATGCCTGTGTGCCAGCCACCCGCGCCGTGATGGACCAGCAGCTTGCGCCGCTTGTTCTCGGACAGGATGCCGCCGACATCTCCGGGCTGCGCGCGCGGTTGGCGAAATCGTTTCATCTCTATGGACGCAACGGCCCGCACATCTACGCGCTGTCGGCGCTCGATATCGCGCTATGGGATATTGCCGGAAAGGCCGCCGGCCTGCCGTTGTGCCGGCTGCTCGGAGCAATGCCGCGCCAGCTTACCGCCTATGCCAGCCTGCTGCGCTACAACGCGCCGGACCTGGTGGCCGCCGCGTGCGAACGGGCGCTGGCGCGGGGCTATCGCGATATCAAGCTGCACGAGATCGAAACGCCGATGATCGCTGCCGCGCGGCGCGTGCTGGGGCCGGAACCCCGGCTGATGGTGGACTGCAACTGCCCCTGGACGGTCGCGCAAGCACAGGCAAAGGCGAAGGAACTGCGCCCGTTGGACCTGACCTGGCTGGAAGAACCGGTCTGGCCGCCGGAGCACGATGCCGGCCTGGCGCGCGTGCGCAGCGAAGGCGGCGTCCCGACCGCCGCTGGGGAAAACGCCGGCGGGTTATATGATTTCAAGCGCAAGTTCGAGCTCGGCGCCATCGACGTGGCGCAGCCCAGCGTCACGAAGATCGGTGGCCCGTCCGCGATACTGGAGATCGCCGCGCTGGCGAAAGCGCACGGCGTCCGGCTGGTGCCGCACAACGCGTATTTCGGGCCGGGCTATCTCGCGTCCCTGCACGTGAATGCCGCGGTGGCGCCGGACTCGCCGTTCGAGCGCATCTTCATCGACCTGGAAACGAGCCCGCTGCATGACGCCGTGACCGCACGCGATGGTAAGGTGAGCGTTCCCGAGGGCCCCGGTTTGGGGCACGACCCCGATCTGGACGTGCTGCGCCGCTACACGATCGGGGAACCCACCGTGAGCAAGGCATAGGCCACGCACATGGCCGGCCGCGTGCACGTGATCGGCGCCGGATTGGCCGGACTCTCGGCGGCGCTTTCGCTCACCGCTGCCGGTTGCGCGGTGACGCTGCACGAAGCCGGCCCGACCGCCGGTGGCCGCTGCCGCTCCTATTTCGATCGGGAACTCGGACTGGCCATCGACAATGGCAATCATCTGCTGCTTTCGGGCAATCGCGCGGCGTTCGCCTATTTGCGGGAGATCGGCGCGGCCGACACGCTCGGCGGACCGGCGCGCCCGGTGTTTCCGTTCATGGCGCTCGACACCGGGCAGCGATGGGTGCTGCGGCCGAGCGCGGGGCGATTGCCGTGGTGGATCCTTTCCCGCGGTCGCCGCGTGCCGGGGACGCGGGCGAGAGATTATCTTGCGCTGCTTGGTCTGCGCGACTGCACCGATGCCCGCACGGTGGCCGACGCATTCACCCCGGGCGCACTTTATCACCGCCTGATCGAGCCGCTGGCGATCGCCGCGCTCAATACGCCGCCGTCCGAAGGCTTGGCGCGCCTGCTCGGCGCGGTGGTGCGGGAGACGCTGATGCAGGGCGGCCGCGCCTGCATCCCACGCTTTCCGCGAGAAATGCTGGCGGCATCGCTGATCGATCCGGCGATTGTGCTGCTGCGCGCGCGCGGCGCCGAGCTGCGGTTCTCCCGCCGGGTTTCCGCCTTGGAGATGAGCGGGGATCGGGTCGTCGCGCTGCGATACCCGGACCAGCCGGTGCCGGTCGGGCCGGATGACAGCGTGGTGCTTGCGGTGCCACCGTGGGTCGCGACCAGCCTGCTGCCAGGCTTGGTGGCTCCGGACGAATTCGAGTCCATCCTCAACATCCATTTCCGTGTCGATGCGAAGGCCGGTGAAGCCGGGTTTATCGGCCTGGTCGGCGGCACGGCGGAATGGGTGTTCGTGAAGCCGGATCATGTGTCGGTCACGATCAGCGCCGCCAACCGCATGGTGGATCAGCCGGCCGAGCAGATCGCCGCCGCGGTGTGGCCCGATGTGCACGCGGCATTGCGGCTGCCGGAG
>DATDIC010000042.1:0-6393 GCA_036521275.1 Acetobacteraceae bacterium | reverse complement strand
TGATCCAGGCAATGCGTTGCGCCTCGTGCTTCCAGAATCCGTCGGGGTCACGCGCCGCGTGCTCATACATCTCGCGATAGCGGGATTCAGACACATGCGCCTGCGCGGCGATTTCCGGGCGTACCGGAACGACATGATCCGCGCTGTGCGTATCGGGCATTGGACCGGTTCCCTCTGGCTGAGCGGCGCCATCCGCGCCTTATCGGGCCGATGATACGCCGGCGGTGCGGACGCGGCCAGACGTCAGGCCTTGTCGGTCCGCGTTACGCCTATCTGGCCGGCGCAAAGATTCACCGCAGAGACGCAGAGGCGCAGAGGATTAAAGAAATGCTGACCGGCGTGGGTCGATAAACTGTGCGCCCCTGCGGTGAATTCTTTGCTCTGCCCGCCGATCCCCGACGACGTCTCACGAAAACGGGAGGAGCCGCTTCAGAAATCGAGGTCCGCGTAATGCTCCGGCGGGGTCACGCCGGCGACACGATCCGCCAGCAATCCGCGAAAGCTCGGGCGTGACTTGATCCGCGCGTACCACTCCTTCGCCGGACCCGAAACCGTCCAGTCGACGTCGCCGATATAATCCAGCGCCGACAAATGCGCCGCGGCGGCAAAATCGGCCAGCGAGATCGTCGCTCCCGCCAGCCATTTGCGCGTCTCGCTCAGCCAGCCGAGATACTGCATGTGATGCTTGATCGCGGCATATCCGGTGCGCATCGCGGTGGCGTCCGGGTTGCCGCGTCCCATCAGCCGCTTCATCTGCTTCTCGCCGAGCAGATTTTGCGTCACCTCGGCGGCGAACTTTCCATCGTACCACGCCACCAGCCGGCGAATCTCCACCCGCTCCGCCAGGGTACGGCCCATCAGCGGCGTGTCGGGATAGGCTTCTTCCAGATACTCACAGATCACGCCCGAGTCGGGCACCGCCAGCCCATTATCCTCCAGCAGCGTCGGTACGGTGCCGGCCGGGTTCAGCTCCAGATATTCCGGGCGCCGCTCCCACACTTTTTCCAGGCGCAGCTCGAACGGCAGCCGCTTTTCAGCGAGCACCAGACGGATCTTGCGGGAAAACGGGGACAACGGCAGATGATACAGGAATCGCATTGCCGGTACTTATCCCACCAAGCCGCGCCTTGCACCAGTGCGCCGAAGGATTCCCGTTACAAGGACGATATGACAGCCGGCGCCAGTGCCGCGGACCGTGCTGCCGGATGCGCCGGGTTGCGGAAGCGCAGTTCCCCGTCGGGAGCTGCATCCGGACCGGTTATCCCGAACAGTTCCATCCGTGACGTGCATGTCACTGCGACAACGGCGCGCGCTTCGGGAAATGTGAGGAATTGCCGCGTCTCGCCTTCCAGCTCCAGCCGTTCCCGCAGGCCGCGCCACTCCGCGCGGTCCACGTCGTCCACGAACATCGCCAGGATGCCCGGCCGTGTGCCGGTGAGCCGGCTTGGGGCGACGACGGCCAAGCGTCGGCGGATGGCAGCGGCGATCTCATCTTCACGGCCAGCGCGTGCTGCGACAACGAACACACCGCGCTCATCGGTGACGACAGAGAGCTGCGCTTCCGGTCCGAACTCCTGCCGCAAACGGGGTACTATGCCGGCATCGTCGGCCTGGGCCCCGGCAAGCAACAGCGGGTCCAGGCGCAGCACCAGCGCTTCATCGTGGTCGGCACGGCGGCTCTCGTGCAACAGGCGCCGGATGCGGGCGTGCAGGTCCGCGAGTGCGATGTCGCTGACGTTGTCCGCGCGCAGTCCCTCGGGCAAGGTCATTTTCAGCAGGTAGCGCCCGGGATGAGCCCGCAGCCAGGTTTGCAAGTCGGGATCGATCCGATCCGCCAGTCGGAACCAGGCGCTGCGGTGAACGGACCGTCCTTCCTCGGCTGACATGACATCGCAGGCCAGCTCGGCTTCGGCCGCTTCTCGTCGCAGCAGCAGGTCGAAGCTCGCACCATCCTCCCACCCGGCAAAATGCACCTCAAAGCCGCGCGCGCGATGGATCAGGGCGGTGCGCAGCACATGGAACGGCAGCACCAGCGTGTGATCGTCGTCCAGCGCGTGCCGGAGCTGGGTGACGAAACAGGCTCGTCCAGCGGCCGACAGGCTCTCCGCCAGCGCGACGGCCTCCGCTGCCAGTGTGCCAATATGCCGCTCCGCGACAGTTGATGTCCGGATTCCCCGGCGCAGCCGTTCCAACGCACACTCGACCGCATGTCGTTGCAGAATTGCCTTTCCCGCGCGCGGCCCGAGCGTGCCGCGACGCTCGATCGAGCGTACGCGAGCGGCCCACCGATCCGCGCCCAGCAAGTCGATGAACTCCTGGATCGCGGGGCGATCCGGCAGCACCGGCGTGGACGAGGTAATCCGTATGTCCAGCATGGCACCACCGGGTTAGCCGGCCCTATTCCCGACCGTCAAGCTCCGAAACATGGATGGCCTGTTGCCCGGCCAGCAGGCGGACGAGGCGGTCGAATTCGCCGATATCCAGCGTCTCGGCACGCCGGCGGCCGTCGATGGCGGCGGCCGCCAGCAATGCATCGCCACCCAGGGGGCGCAGCGTGGCGCGCAGCATTTTGCGTCTTTGCCCGAAGGCTGCCGCGGTCAGCCGCTCCATTGTCTGGATCAACTGCGGGCCCGGCTGGACGGCGCGCGGCACCAGGCGAACCACCGCCGACCAGATTTTCGGGACGGGGATGAAGGCGGCCGGCGGGATGCGCAACTCCAGCTGCACCTCCGTCAGCCATTGCGAGAGCACGGACAGGCGGCCAAAGGCTGCTGTGCCAGGGGCTGCACAGATACGCTCCGCCACTTCCTGCTGGAACATCAGCGTCAATTGCTCGAACGCACCAGCGTGGCGCAACCAACCGATCAGCAGGGGGGTGGCGATGTTGTATGGCAGGTTGGCCACGATCTGCCGGGGCGCCGGGGCCAGCCCTGGCATGTCGAGCGCCAGGGCGTCGCCCTCGATAACCCGCAGCCGGTGGTCGGATTCGCCGGCCAGTTCGTGCATCGCAGCCAGTGCACGCCGGTCGATTTCCACCGCGGTGACGGTTGCGGCCTGACTGTCCAGCAAGGCACGGGTCAGGCCACCAGGACCGGGGCCCACCTCGATGACGTGCCGTCCGATAAGCGGTCCGGCAACCCGGACAATTCGGGCGGTCAGATTGCCGTCCAGCAGGAAATGCTGGCCCAGGGAGCGGCGGGCGCCCAGGCCGTGCCGCGCGATCACGTCGCGAAGCGGTGGCCGTCCGCTATTGGCCGAGCCTGGCTTAGGGTTCGTCATGGAAAAACACGATCAACCGTCATTCCTGCGGAACGCGGGAATCTGGCGGGCGGGCGTGGATTCCCGCTTTCACGGGAATGACGGGGAAGGGGAAGGACGGGAAGGACGGGGAAGGGGGAGGACGGGGAACGGGAAGGACGGGAACGGGAAGGGCGGGATGACGCAGTTGTTTCCGAACAACTCCTTATGCGTCACGCGGTACCGGTATTGCGGATTTCGATGCGCGCCTGGCTACGGAGATCCTGCTCCAACTGGCGCGATAGCAAATCGATCCGCTGGCCCAGTATCTGCTCCTTGAGGTCCTTGGGCGACATCTGCGCCATGTTCTTCTGTTCCCGCGAACACACCATCATGACGGCGATCCCATCGTTCGAGACCACCGGCTTGCTGGCGGTCTGCAATGGAATTTGCGCCAGCATGTCGCGGAATGCCGGTGGGTTTACGTTCTCCAGCCGGACCTCGCCCGGGTCGGCGGGACGCGGCGATTTATCATCCTTGGCAACCTGTTCCATCTGGTCGCAACTATGCACGGACGCGCTGACGCTCTTTGCCTTCTCGAGGAGTGCAAGCTGCGCCGGTGTCGGTGCCTGCGGGTTGAGCGGGCTCGGGAACGGCAGGAACACCTGTCGCATGGACAGGACAGTCGCCGGATCCTGGCCGATCTGGCGCTTGGCGGCGAGTGTAACGACTTCCAGCCCGCCGGGCACTTTCAACGGATTGCTTACGGCGCCGGGTGGCATTTCGGTGATGACCTGCGCGACCACCGGGTCGAGCTGATTGGCTTCTACCCAGCCAAGATCTCCGCCCTGCAGCGCCGTCTGGCTTTGGCTGAACTGCGCCGCCACGACTGGGAACGGCGCCCCCTTGCGCAACTCGGCGATGACGGTTTCCGCAAAACGCTCGGCATCGGCGGCGCCGGCCCGCTCCTCCACGGGGATGAAGATTTCCCCGACCCGGTACTCCGGCTTGCCGATCTGCTGGGCTTGCAGTCTTTGGCGTTCAGCGATGTCGGCGTCGGTGACCGCCAGCGTCCCGGCCGCGTGCTGACGCAGCACCTGCCCCCAGCCGAGCTGGGTGCGGATCTGATCGATCAAGGTGATGAAGCTGACCCCGTCGGATTGCAGCTTGGCGCGCAGGCCACCCGGCTTCATGCCGTTATGCTGTTCGATTTCCGCGAGCGCGGCGGCGATTTCCTTGTCCGGCACGACAATCTTCTGGCGCTTCACTTCCTGCATGCGAAGCCGCTCATCGACCAGTTGGCGGACGATCTGCGGCTTCAGCCGGTCGAGCGACTCGGGCGAGACCCCCAGGCCGGTCGCCAGGGCGAACAGCCTCGCGCGGTTATCGACATCGGCGTTGGTGATCGGCTCTCCGTTGACCACCGCAACGATGCGAATCGCCTGCACGATCGGCTGCGGGGCCGCACGCGGCGCGGGTGCCGCGGCCGACGCAAGCACACCGATCACCCCGAGAAGCAGCGCGTGCCGGATCGTGAAGCGGGTCAGCATGGTGGCGGTGGTCCTGGTTCAGAGTGCCTTGAAACCGAATTGGCCGATTGTCTTGAACGTGAGCTGGATCAGCAGCGTGGTCGATCCGCTGTCGCCATTCAACGAGGTATAGCGGCGGTAGAACTTCAAATCCATGATAAAGCACTCGTCTTCGTAGATGGCGTCACCACCGATCGCGATCATCTGATGGTTCGTCAGATCGCGTTGCGCGTACGCATCAAACCGGTAATCGCGCCAGCCGCCGTTGGCAGCCAGGGTGATCTCGTTGCGCGGTATGAAATACTGCGAGCTGGGGGGCAACGGCTGGGCCTGGTCGTAGAAAAAATATGGGTCGAAGCTGGTGTACAGATAACCGGCCGTCAGCCGGTAGCGCCCATAGCCGGTGGAAGCGGTCACGTCCGACATCCGCATCGCCAGGTCGTGGTGGTCGAGTCGGAACCGGTACGTGGTGTCCAGCCAATTGCCCGGCGTGAAGTCCAGATGGCCCACCACGTCCGAAACCTTGTCCTGCAGCCCGGAGAACGAGGGCAGCCAGGTCGTGGTGGTCGTATTGTACGACTGCCCGATCAACCCATCCAGCGCGGTGCCGCCCAGGTACCAGGCCGCGTGCATCGCGATGTTGGCACGTGAGCCGCCCTGCAGCCGGTCGATGCCGAAACGATTGAACCCGAACAGGTTGGCGTCGCTGAACTCCAGGTCCAAACTGTCCTCGTTCGGGTACTTGTTGAGCTGGCTGTCGCCCTCGTTGGGGCCGACGATGATCTCCGCCATCGGCTCGATCAACTGGGTGCCCCAGGCACCCGAGTTGCGCGTGAACGGCCAGCGCACGTCCACTCCCGCCTGCGGCAGCGCGCGGGCGTCATCGACGTGGGACACGGTGGCGAAATTGGGCTGCTCGTTGAACTGGCTGGCATTGTAGGCGGCGGCGTCGCCGTGCAGCTTGAACGTCCACAGCTCGCCCAACGAGCCGGTCACCGGCCGGTCCCATTCCACGACCAGGCTGCCGCGGCGGGTGTTCGTGCCGTCGTCGCGCATCACGTTGAACAGCCTGGTATCCAGCGACAGCGTGCCGCCGAGCGCGTCCGGCTGGCCGACATACTCGTACTGGTAGGTCGGCAGCACCACGGGCAGCTTGCTGTCGGTGATGCTGGTGGTCAGCCCCTGATAGAACCGGGTTCCGACCCGCGAATAAGCGCCTTCGCCGAATCCCTCCGCGTAGATGTTGCTGGTCAGGACACTCGGGTCCGAGCCGAGGACATGGCTCAGGTGGTAGTCGTTGATGAAATCCGCCGACGACGCGCGGTTGACGTCAAAGCCGGCCCGCCATGTGTCGTTGAGGTCGAATATGCCGTTGGCAAAGATGGTGCCCTGCGGCGAATGCTCGAAATATCCCGCCGAACCGTTGAGATTGATATAGCCGGAATTGAAGCGGCGGCGGTACTCGAGATCGATCTCGGGACCGGCGTTCGTCGTCAACATCGGCGTGATTGTCGCATCCGACTGGTCGTCGATGACCCAATAATAGGGCTGGGCGAAGAATCCGCCGATATGAGAGCTGATGCCGAAG
This sequence comes from Acetobacteraceae bacterium, assembly GCA_036521275.1. Classification (GTDB taxonomy): domain Bacteria; phylum Pseudomonadota; class Alphaproteobacteria; order Acetobacterales; family Acetobacteraceae; genus DATDIC01. The sequence goes on along the minus strand of DATDIC010000042.1, from coordinate 39 downwards.
CTCGGTACCAGCAGTCCGCTGGTCCGCTTGGATGACGGC
>DATDIC010000041.1:0-4040 GCA_036521275.1 Acetobacteraceae bacterium | reverse complement strand
CGGCCTGCGCCGGGCACGACGAGAGGAACTCGCCGAGAGGCTGACGCACCCCTCGTCATGCCCACGGCCCCTCCCGTCATGCCCGCCGCCCCTCTCGTCATGCCCGCGCAGGCGGGCATCCATGCCGAGATCGTACGCTGCCTGGGCGATCGCTGGATGACGCGAAACAGGTCGGTCTCCCGGGCGGCTGGTCTAGCCGACCGGTGATGAAAGCCTTCACCTCGCGCTGGTTCATCAGCTTCGTCGGCGTCGCATTGATGGCCGCGCTGGTGTGGTTCTACGCGCCACTGGTGCCGCAGCTCGAAGGCGGCCTAATCCGCCTGATCATCATCCTGATGCTGCTGCTGGTCTGGGGTTGCGCCAACCTGCTGCTGGACCTGCGGCGCGAACGGCGTGACGCCGCACTGGCGAAAGGGATCGCGGTCACCGACGGCACCGAGGCATCGGAAGAAGCCGAGGCACTTCGCACCAAGCTGACGCAGGCACTCGCGCTGCTGAAGAAGGCGCTGGGCGGCCGCGGCTACCTGTATGAGCAACCTTGGTACGCGATCATCGGACCTCCGGGCGCGGGCAAGACGACGGCGCTGCTGAACTCGGGGCTGCGGTTCCCGCTGGCCGAGAAGATGGGCCACGGCGCCGTTGCCGGGGTGGGCGGCACGCGGCTCTGCGACTGGTGGTTCAGCGATGAGGCCGTGCTGATCGACACGGCTGGCCGCTACACCACGCAGGATTCCAACGCCGCGGTCGATCGCGCGGGATGGGATGCGTTTCTCGATCTGCTGAAACAGACGCGGCCGAACCAGCCGCTGAACGGTCTGCTGGTTGCGTTTCCATTGAGCGACATCGCGCTGGCACCGGCGGCGGAGCGGCTGGCGCATGCCGCCACCATCCGCCGGCGGATCAAGGAGCTGGAGGCCCGCCTCGGGCTGCGCATGCCCGTCTATGTGCTGTTCACCAAGGCAGATCTGATTGCCGGATTCGTCGAATTCTTCGATGACCTGGATCGCGAGAAGCGAGCGCAGGTCTGGGGCACGACCTTCGAGCCGACGAAGACCGACGCGGGGCCGGTGGCGGGCTTTACCGAGGCGTTTCGTGCGTTGGTCGAACGGCTGAACGGGCGCCTGTTCGCGCGCATGCAGAGCGAGCGCGATCCGCAACGCAACGCGCGCATCGCGATGTTTCCCGGCCAGCTCGCCAGCCTGCAGCAGCCGCTGTCCGAATTCATGCAGGCGGCCTTCGGCGGCACACGAGCCGATCCGGCGCCGATGTTGCGTGGCGTGTACATCACGTCGGGCACGCAGGAGGGGACGCCGATCGACCGGCTGGTGGGCACCCTGTCGCGCCTGATCGGCGTCGATCGTGCCAAGGCTTCAACCGTGCCGGCAGGGCAGGGGCGAAGCTATTTCCTGGAACGGCTGCTGAAAGACGTGATCTTCACCGAGGCCGCGCTGGTCGCGTACCGCCCGGCCGCGGAGCGGAGCCGCGCCATTGCCCGCGCGACCGGGTTTGCCGTCGCCGGCGTGCTGGTGGCAGTCATGGTGGGGCTGCTCTGGCACGCCCGCAGTACCGGCGAACATGAGATCGACGCTACCCGTGCGGCACTCGCCGGATATGAGCAGGTGGCGCATGGGCTGAAGCTGGATCCCGTGGCGGATGACGACCTGGTGCGACTGGTGCCATTGCTCGATGCGGCACGCGCATTGCCGCATGGCGCCGCGGCGGGCGAGGCCGCCTCCGGGACACCGCTGATGCTGGGCTTGTCGCAGAACGCGAAGCTGGCGGCAGCGGCGCGTGATGTGTACCGGCATGCACTGGAATGGGCGCTGCTGCCCCGGCTGATCTGGCGGCTGGAGGGGCAGTTGCGCGGCAACATGAACCGCCCCGACTTTCTCTATGAGGCGACGCGCATCTACCTGATGCTGGGCAGTGCCGGCCCGCTCGACGCGTCGCTCGTGCATGAATGGATGAAGCTGGATTGGCAGACGGCATATCCGGGCGATCAGTACGCGTCGCTGCGCGAATCGCTGCTGCGGCACCTCGATGCGCTGCTGGCCGAGCCGTTGCCGCCAGTGCAGCTCGATGGCGAGCTGGTGGCGCAGGCGCGCAGCCGGTTTGCCGCGGTGCCGATGGCGCAGCGCGTCTATTCGCGGATCCGCACGTCGGTTGCGGCGCGCCAGATTCCCGAATGGCGGCCGAGCGAAGTGCTCGGGCCCGCTGGCGTGCCTCTGTTTGTGCGCGCCTCCGGCAAACCGCTGAGCGACGGCATTCCGGGCTTCTTCACGGTGGACGGGTTCGACACGGTGCTGCTGCCGTCAGTGAGCGCGGCGGCAAAGAATGTCCTGTCGGAGAGCTGGGTGCTGGGCGGGCGCATCGCGTTCGATCCGAGCGGGTCGCAGATGGACACGCTGAAGCGGGACGTCATTGCGCTGTACGAGACGGATTACGCGCTGGCGTGGGACCAGATGCTGGCCGATCTGAATATCGCCCCGCCGCGCAGCCTGTCGCGGGCGGCGCAGGATCTGTACATCCTCGCCTCGCCGCAGTCGCCGATTCGCAACCTGCTTGCCTCCGCCAGCCGGCAACTGACGCTGTCGGCGCCGATAGCGGGAGATACGCAGCCGGCCCCTGTTGTGCCGCCGACCCCGCCCAGCGGCGACAGCGCGGAGCTGCGCCTGCGGGCGCTGCTTGGCGCGCCGCAACCCGAAACACCTGCCGCACCGTTGCCGCCCGGGCATGAGATCGACGAGCGCTACAAGGCCTTGCACGAGTTGGTCGGCGGCGGCGGCAGCGCGCCGATCGATGCGGCGCTGCGTGCCATCGGCGAAATGCAGCAGCAACTGGCGAAGATGGCGGCGACGCTGGTCAGCAGCGGCACCGCGGCACAGGCCGCCACCTCCGGGTACGATCCAGTGCTGGGGCTGCAGGCCGAAGCGGCGCGCCAACCACAGCCGCTGTCCCGCTGGCTGACGGAGATCGCGGCGAGCGCAAGCGCACTGCGCAGCGGCAATCCCCGCCAGCAACTGGCTGCGATATTCAACGCTGGCGGCGGCCCGGCCGAGGTGTGCCCGAACGTGGTCAACAACCATTACCCGTTCGTGGCGGGCGCGTCGGGGGACGTGCCGATCGCGCAGTTCGCTCGGCTATTCGCGCCCGGAGGGCTGCTGGACGGCTTCGTGAACACCCTGCTGCGGCCTTATATCGACATGTCCGGCACCACCTGGCGGTTGCTGCCGGCGGATGCCGGGGCGGCCGCACCGGTATCGGCAGCCGACCTTGCGCAGTTCCAGCGCGCAGCGCTGATCCGCGACGTATTCTTTGCCGATAAAGGAACAACGCCGTCCATCCAATTCGACATGGAGCCGGTCAGTGCCGACGAGGGAACCGCGAAGGTTTCGTTGGAACTGGGTGGAACCGCCATCGTCTATGCGCATGACACGCCACGATCGACGCAGATGACGTGGCCTGCCCCGGGTTCTCCGCAAACGGCGCAGCTGGTGTTCGATCCGCCGCCGCCCGGCCAGGAGACCGCATTGCAGGAAAGTGGCCCGTGGTCGATGTTCCGGCTGTTCAGCCATGCGCGCATCCAGCCGCAGGCCGGCTCGCCCGGGCGATACAGCCTGACGTTTCAGCTTGGTGAGCGGCGGGCCGTGTTCAACATTCGCGTTCAGTTGCCGGCCGATCCGTTTGCGCCGGCGATGCTGCAGGATTTTCATTGCCCGAGCGTGCGGTAAGCGCGGGGCTCCGCGGTACGGACCGGGCACATAGGTAACACTTCAGACCGGGCACATGGGTGACACCGACATCTGGTCTGGAGGTGGCGATGATGCCCTGGATCGAGATGAGCGCGATGGACAGCTGGCTGTGTTTTGTGGGCGCGTGTTTGCGGGCGGAAGCGGCGATGAGCGAGCTTTGCGTGCGCCACGGGATCAGCCGGAAGACCGGCTACAAATGGCTTGAGCGCTACCAGTTGGAGGGCGCGGCTGGGCTGGTGGACCGTTCGCGCGCGCGTCATACGCAGTCGCCGGTGATCGACCCTGAGG
>DATDIC010000040.1:0-14202 GCA_036521275.1 Acetobacteraceae bacterium | reverse complement strand
CACTGATGCGCGATGCTGGATACGGCCGTCTTCCATGAAGACGATATGGTCGGCCGCCCGACGGGCAAAGCCCAGCTCGTGCGTGACGACGATGCTGGTCATGCCTTCCTCGTGCAGTTCCTGCATCACCTGAAGCACTTCACCGACGGTTTCGGGGTCCAGGGCGCTGGTGGGTTCGTCGTACAGCATCAGCGCCGGCTCCATCGCCAGCGCGCGGGCGATCGCGACGCGTTGCTGCTGGCCGCCGGAGAGTTCGTCGGGGAAGGCATGGGCCTTGTCCGGCAGGTGCACACGGCGGAGCAGGTCATGGGCCAGCTCCCTCGCCTGCCGCGGTGGCGTCCGCTTTACGCGGATCGGGCCGAACGCGACATTGTCCTCGGCCGACAAATGCGGGAACAGCTCGAAATTCTGAAACACCATGCCCATCCGGCGGCGGATCAGCGCCGCTTGCCGGCGTGGGGTGCGGGCAATGTCGTTGCCTTCGAACAGGATGCTGCCGGCGGCGATCGGCTCCAGCAGGTTGAGGCAGCGCAGCAGGGTGGATTTGCCGGAGCCGGACGGGCCAAGGATGACCAGGCACTCGCGCGGGTGCACCGCGAGTTCGACATCTTGCAGCACGTCCAGGCTGCCGAAGCGCTTGCACAGCCCGGCCGCGCTCAGCAAAGCAGTCATCGGGCTGCTTCGGGCCGGGGCGACAGAGCTACCATTGCGCGGCGCGGCCCGGGCCGGCGGCGCAGATGACGCTCGATGACGGACTGCACGGCCATGAACAAGGTCGTCATGACAAGATAGTAGATGCCGGCGGCGCTCAGCGTCTCGATGTAGCGAAAATTGCCGGACGCGGTCTGGTCGGCAACCAGCAGCAGCTCCTGCACGCCGATCACCGAGGCCAGCGCGGATAGTTTCAGCATGCTGATGAACTGGTTGCCGATGGGCGGGATGATGATGCGCAGCGCCTGCGGCAGCACGACCCAGCGCATGACCTGGCGTTCCTGCAAGCCAAGCGCGCGGGCGGCAAGCCGCTGGCCGGGGCTGACCGCGCGGATGCCGGAGCGCATGATCTCCGCCATGTAGGCGCCCTCGTTCAGGCCGAGCGCCAGCACGCCGCAAGCGAACCCAGGGAGCAGGATGCCAAAGCTGGGCAGGACGTTGAACGCGAACACCAATTGCAGCAGCACGGGCGTGCCGCGGAACAGCCAGAGGTAGAACAGGACGGCCACGCGCATCGGGCGCAGGGGAGCTTCCTGGGCCATGGCCAGCAGCAGGCCGACCGCCATCCCGACGGCGAGCGATGCAAGACTGAGCTCGAACGTGATGGACGCAGCGTGGAAAAAAGCAGCGCTGTTCAGGTACTGCAGCAGCAGATGCGGCTGGAACAGCGGCATCTTCGGTCAGAATGGCGAGCTGGCGGCCGGCAAGTTCCATTTCTTGATCAGGTTCGTATAGGTTCCATCGGCGACGGTTTCCTGAAGCGCTTTCTGCAGCGCAGCTTTCAGGCTCGGATCGTCCTTGCGCAGGGCGATTCCCAGCTTCGTATCGGTGTCGTACGGCGCGCCGCCGGGGGCGTAGGCACCGGGCGTTTCGTGCAGCAGCGCGGCGAGCGTGCCGGTGGAGACGATGATCGCGTCGGCGCGATCCTGCGTGAGCGCCAGCGCGCAATTTGTGGTGCCGGGAAGCGATAGCACGGTGACGTCGGGCTTGCTCTGGGCCTTGCAGGTTTCGCCGGCCTGCCTGGCGGAAGTTTCGAACACCGTGCCGGTGGGCGCGGCGACGCGCAGCCCGCACAGAGACGCCACGCCTTGGATGTGCTTCGGGTTGCTGGCGCGCACGACGATCTGGTTGCCGACCAGGAGGTAGGGGACGAAATCCGCTACCTCCAGCCGTTGCGGATTGATGTACATGCCGCTGACGACGATATCGATGCGCTTGCCGAGAAGCGCCGGAATCAGCCCTTTGAATTCCAGGGATGCCAGCACCGGTTGCAGCCCCATCTTCGCGGCGACGGCGTTGGTAAGATCGACATCGAAGCCGGCGGGCTTGCCGTTATCTTCGAACTCGAATGGGGGAAATGTAAGCGAGCTGCCCCAGGTCAGCTTGCCCGGAGTGAGCAACTGCGGCGATTGCGCGAACCCCAGGCTGGGTAGAACCACAAGGGCAAGCGTCAGGGCCAATCGCAACATGGTGGTCTCCTCCCGGAACGGCCGCACGCGACTGGTTAGCGGATCGTGGCGCGGCATGCCAGGGAAGCAAGCGCGGGGCGCTGCCCCGCACCCTTGGAACAAGCTACTTGGGTTGGAAGCCCCCGCCCTTTCCTGCCGCCGCCTGGACAGGAAGTGCAACAAGGCGGACGCTGGATTCCATGTCCCTCGTTCCTACTGCCAAACGTCCCGTCATTATCGATTGCGATCCGGGCAATGACGATGCGTTTGCACTGATGCTGGCGTTTGCTTCGCCGGAATTGCGGGTACTCGCGGTCACGGTTGTTGGTGGCAATGTGGGGCTGGAGCGGACACTGGCAAACGCGCTGTCGCTGGTCGCACTTGCCCGAAGCTCCGCGCCCGTGTTTGCCGGCGCGGACCGGCCATTGCTTGGTGCGTTCCGCGCCGAGCCAAACATTCAGGGTGACGACGGGCTGGGCGGCGTCCGTCTGCCGCGCGGCGGTGACCCGCAGCCTCAGCACGCTGTAGATGCAATCCGGCAGATCCTGCGCGAGACGCCGGAACCGGTCACGTTGATCGGTATCGGTCCGGCAACCAATCTGGCGCTCGCGCTGGCGACCGAGCCGGCGCTGGCGGACCGCATTGCGCAGATCGTGCTGATGGCCGGCGCCTGGGGCGAGGGAAACATTACGCCGGCGGCCGAGTTCAATGCGCATAATGACCCGGAAGCGTTGCAGATCGTGCTGGCTTGCGGACGGCCGATCGTGCTGGCAACGCTGGAAGTGACGGCGCAGGCGCTCGCCACGCCGGATCGGCTCCGTTCGTTGCGTGGCGCCGGTTCGGGCCGGTGTCTGCATGCGGTGTGCGACATCCAAGCGAGCATCCGCCCGTCACCACGGCTCGGCGGTATTGGCGCGCCGCTGCACGACCCGTGCGCCGTGGCGTGGCTGATCCGGCCGGAGCTGTTTACCTCGCGCGACTGTCCCGCTGCTGTCGATCTGGCGCCAGGCGCGGACCGTGGACGCACGATCATCGACCGCTGGGGCCGCACCAACCTGCCGCCCAATGTCACTGTGCTGGAAAGTCTGGATGGGTGCGGATTCTTCGAGTTGCTCGGGGAACGTCTGGCTGGCCTGCCGTGACGCACGCCACCGAGTGGTCAGGCCGTATCGGGCGGGCTAATGTGGCGGTGTGAAACGAACGGGAGGGATCAGATAATGAGGCGCAGCCATATCACCGGACTTGCGTTGGCGATCGCTGCCGCAGCCTGCGGTATCGGGGTCGCCCGGGCTGACGAGGTGACCATCGCCTCCGCCGGGCCGCTGTCCGGCCCGCAAGCCTTCTTCGGCGTTACCTGGCAAAACGGAATGCAACTCTATCTCGATGAGGTCAACAAGTCCGGCGGGGTGAATGGCCACACGTTCAAGTTCATGAAAATGGACGACCAGGCGGACCCGCGCCAGGGGACGCTGGTGGCGCAGAAGCTATGCGATGATGACTCGGTGAAGGTCGTGCTGGGTCATTTCAATTCCGGTGTGGTGTTGCCCACGCTGCCCATCTACTCGCAATGCGACATGCCGGACATCATCTTCGGGTCCAATCCGGCGCTGACCCAGCAGGGCGTCGCCAATATCGTGCGCCCGGTGCCGAACGATTTCATCCAGGGCGCGTTGCCGGCGAATTATGCGCGCAACGACATGAAGGCCGAACGCGCGGCGGTCGTGAACGACAAGCAGACCTTTGGCGAAGGTGTCTCCCGCATATTCGCCGAGCGGTTCAAGCAGGCGGGTGGAACCGTGACGTCGGTGTCGCAGGTCAATCCGACAGACGTGGATTTCACCGCGCTGATCACGCAACTGAAGCAGCAGAATCCGCAGGTCGTCTATCTCGGCGCGGTGATGCCGCAGCTCGCGTTGTTCGCCAAGCAGATGCATGATCTGGGGCTGGACGCAAAACTGTTCGTGCCCGATGGCGGCTACACGCCGGACCTTCCGAAGCAGGCCGGCGATGCCGCGGCGCAGGCGATCTATGTCACGTTCCAGGTGCCACCTTATGATTCCTCGCCCGAGCTGGTCGACTTCACCAAGCGCTACACGGCGGCGTTCCACTCCGATCCCGGCGCCTATTCGGTGTATGGATACATCCTGGCGCAGATCGCGGTGGCGGCGATCAAGAGCGCGCCGAAGCTGGACCGCGCCGACATCGTCTCGGCGCTGCATTCCACCAAGCTCGACACCATCCTGGGGCCGGTTTCGTTTGACAAGAACGGCGACCTGGCCGGCGGCGGGCGCGTGTTCCTGTATCATATCGACAACGGCAAGTTCGTGCTGGCCGGGCATAGCTGAGCCGCCGCCGCTGATCAGGCCTGAGGCATGACCGGCCTGCTGCTGCAGCAGTTCGTCAACATGGCGACGATCGGGGCGATCTACGCCCTGATCGCGCTCGGCTACACCATGGTGTACGGCGTGCTGCGGCTGATCAACTTCGTGCACAGCGAGCTGTTCATGCTCGGTGCGTATTTCTGCTACGGGCTGCTGGCGTTTGGCTTTGGCGGCATCGGCTCGGTCGGCGCATTGGCGGTCACGGTGGCGTTCTTCGCGGTGTTCGCCTTGGTCGGCTTCACCGGGGTAGCGATAGAACGCATCGCCTATAAGCCGCTGCGCCAGGCGACGCGGCTGGCGCCGATGCTCAGCGCACTCGGCCTGTCGCTGTTCTTCCAGTCCGCGGTGCAGGTGCTGGCCGGGCCGCAGCCGATCCGCTTTCCCAGCATCTTTCCCGGCACACGGATCATGGTCGCCGGCGCCGTGATCACCACGACGCAGCTTGGGATCGTCGTGCTTGCCGTGGCACTGATGCTGCTGCTGGCGGCATTCGTCGCGCGCACCCGGCTTGGCGTGCTGGTGCGGGCAGTGTCTGAAAGCCCGCGCACCTCCGCCCTGCTGGGCATCAATGTCGACCGGGCGATCAGCCTGATCTTTTTCATCGGCCCCGGTCTCGGTGGGCTCGGTGGGATCTTGTACGCCAGCTATTATGGGATCATGTACCCGACGATGGGGACGATCGTCGGGCTGAAGGCATTCACTGCTGCCATCCTGGGCGGCATCGGCAGCATTCCCGGCGCGATGCTGGGCGGCTTCCTGCTCGGCTTCGTGGAGGTTGCCGGGACGGCGCTGCTGCCAGTGCTGTCCGGCGGCATCCTGGGCACCGATTATCGCGACATCTTCGCATTCATCGTGCTGGTCACGGTGCTGATATTTCGTCCGACCGGGTTGCTGGGGGAGCAGATATCGGAAGAAACCATGGTCTATAAGCGGGATTACTGATGGCGAGCGTCTCTGTTGCCCGCAGCGGCTTCCGTGCCGGCCGCGTATTGGCGCGGGCGCTGCTGGTGGGCGCCGTGCTGGCGGTGCTGCTGCTGATGCCGCAGGCGGGCCTGTATTACGTGCGGCTTGCTGATGACGTGCTGATCTATGTGCTGCTGGCGCTGGGGCTCAATCTGGTGATCGGCTACGCCGGGCTGCTGGACCTGGGGTTCGTGGCGTTCTACGCGGTGGGCGCCTATTCCTACGCGCTGCTCGCCAGCCCACAGTTCGGCATTCACCTGCCGTTCCTGGTCATCCTGCCGATCGGCGCGGCGCTGGCCGCCTGTTTCGGCATCCTGCTCGGCATTCCAGTGTTGCCGCTGCGGGGCGATTATCTGGCGATCGTCACGCTGGGATTTGGCGAGATCATCCGCATCCTGCTGAACAACATGGACGCGGTCACCGGCGGCCCACAGGGCGTGATGATGATCGACGTGCCGCGGCTGGCCGGCTATCCGCTGATCTCGCCGCGCGGCTTCTATTGGCTGCTGCTGGGTATCTGCATCATCGTCGGGACGCTGGTGTTGCGCCTGGAACGGTCGATCCTGGGCAAGGCCTGGGCGGCGATCCGGGAGGATCAGGACGCCGCGCGCGGCATCGGCATCAACACGGTGCGGGTGAAGCTCGCCGCGTTCGCCATCAGCGCCTCGATCGGCGGGCTGGCCGGCGTGATCTTCGCTTCGTTCCAGCGCTATGTCAGCCCGGAGAGTTTCACCTTCAACGAGTCGATCCTGATCGTGCTAATCATCGTGATCGGCGGGGTGGGCAACATACTGGGCGTGATCACCGGGGCGATTGCGCTGATCGTGCTGCCGGAGCTGCTGCGCGGGGTGGCGGAATACCGCATGATGGCGTTCGGGTTTGTGCTGGCGGCGCTGATCGTCCTGCGCCCCGAGGGGCTGGTGCCGCGCAGCTTCGGACCCGCCCGGCTGGCGCGCTGGCTGTTCGCGCCATGAGCTTTGCGTTCGATCATGTCACCAAGCGGTTCGGCTCCGTCGTCGCGATCGGCGATGTCAGCATGGAGTTCGAGCCTGGGCTGATCTACGCGATCATCGGCCCGAACGGTGCCGGGAAATCCACGCTGGTGAACATGGCTGCGGGTTCCTATTCGGTGACCGAAGGGCAGATCCTGCTCGACGGCCGGCCGTTGCAGGGCTTGAAAAAATACCAGATCGCCCGCGCCGGGCTGGCGCGTACGTACCAGAACATCCGCCTGTTCGACCAGATGACCGTGCTGGAAAACCTGGAGGTGGCGCTGTCGCCGACCGAGCTTCGGCATACCTGGCGCGAGGTGCTCGTCCCGCCATACGCGACCCGCGCCGCCGCTCGCCGCCGTGCCGCTTGCTTGCAGTTGCTGGAGGAATTCGGGCTTGCCGACATGGCGGATACCCATGCGGAGCTGCTGCCCTATGGCCGCCAGCGCATGCTGGAAATTGCCCGCGCGCTGATTAGCGGGCCACGTGTGCTTCTGCTCGACGAGCCGGCAGCGGGGCTCAATTCCGGTGAGACGGAGACGCTCAAGCATCGGCTGTTGCGGCTGCGCCGGCCTGATCGTGTGATGATCGTGATCGAGCATGACATGGAGCTGGTGATGTCGCTATCCGATCAGATCTACGTCCTGCATCATGGCGCGCTGCTGTTCTGCGGCTCGCCGGCCGAGGTGCAGGCTAACCGCGAGGTGCAGGAGGCCTATCTGGGGACCGATGACGACCTCGATTCCATCCGCGAGCTTGCTCGCCATCGACGTGCTGGACGCGGGCTACGCCACGAAACAGGTGTTGTCGCGCATCACGCTTGACGTCCGGCCCGGCGAGATCGTGGTGGTCGTCGGTGCGAACGGCGCCGGAAAAACCACGCTGCTGTCGTCCATTTCCGGGCTGTGCCGGATCATGGGCGGCCACATCCTGTTTCAGGGCCGCGAGATCACCGGCTGGCGGCCCGACCGCATCGCCGCCGCGGGCATCGCGCATTGCCCGGAAGGACGCCGCATCTTCCAGCGCCTGACGGTGGAGGAGAACCTGCTTGCGGCGTATATCGGGCGCCGGGGCAAAAGCTTCGATGCGTTGCGCACCGAGGTGTTCGATCGGTTCCCGATTCTTGCCGAGCGGCGCAGCGGGTTGGCGAGCCGCCTGTCCGGCGGGCAGCAGCAGATGCTGGCGATCGGCCGGGCGCTGATGGCGGAACCGGACTTGCTGATGCTGGACGAGCCTTCGCTCGGGCTGGCACCGCGGGTGATCACCCAGATTTTTCGTATCCTGCTGGAACTCTCGATGTCCGGCGTCTCGATATTGCTGATCGAACAGAATGTGCGCCTGGCGCTGGAGGTCGGCGATTACGCGTACGTGCTGGAGAGCGGGCGCGTCCGGCTGGATGGGCAGGCGCAACTGGTGGCATCGCATGCGTCGCTGACCGACCTGTTTCTTGCCGGCTCGGCAGCGGTAACGGAATGAATCTCGGTTCAGGCGGCCTTCCCGCATACGGCTCCCAGCTTGGGTGTTTGACGCGAAATCGCTGAGACGGCCAGGGATCGGAAATCCGGGGTCTGGGCAACCAGCGATCCGCCAGTTGGTCCATGGCTGTCCACTTCGTGCGATCCTTCTGGCGGCGTGGACGCCTATTGACCAATCCATATATTTCCACAATATTGGAACTATGGAGAAGACAGACGCGATCTCTGCCCTGGCAGCCCTGGCCCAGGAGTCCCGCCTCGATATCTTTCGCCTGCTGGTGCAAGCCGGGACCGACGGCTTGCCCGCCGGTCAGATCGGGGAACGGCTGGGGCTGCCCTCGGCAACCCTGTCGTTCCATCTGAACCAGCTCAAACAGGCTCGCCTCATCGCCTTTCGCCGGGAGGGACGCTCGCTGATCTACATGGCCGAATACCCGGCCATGAACGCGCTGCTCGGCTACCTGACGGAGAATTGCTGCCAGGGCGACCCGGCCGGCTGCGGCATCAGTGTCTGCGACGGCTCCACCCTCATCAAAGCCACGGAAGGAACGCGCCAATGAAGCGCCTGCACGTCCACGTGTCCGTTGCGGATATTGCCCAATCCGTCCGCTTCTACAGCGCCCTGTTTGCCGCCCAACCGGCCGTCATCAAGCCCGACTACGCGAAATGGATGCTGGACAACCCGCGCGTGAACTTCGCTATTTCAACGCACGGCGGCGGGCAGATCGGGCTCGATCACCTCGGCATCCAGGTCGAAACGCCGGATGAGCTGCGTGATGTCCAAGGGCGCCTGCAGCAGGCCGGACGGCCGGTGCTGCAACAGGGCGCGACCACCTGCTGTTACGCCAAATCCGAAAAATCCTGGATCACCGATCCGCAAGGTGTTGCGTGGGAAACCTTCCTCACCTCCGGAGAAACCACGGTGTACGGCGACAGCATCGACCTCGACCCGATCCGCACCACCGCCCAACCGTGCTGCTCGCCGGAAGCGCCACCAGCCGGCTCATGCTCCGCGCAACCGCAACCGCCCGCCGGTGTCACCTGCTGCGGGGCGGCCGCATGAAGGTCACGATCCATCACGACCCAGCCCGTGGCACCTCGCCCCATGGCACCTTGCAATGACCGAGGCCGCAGTCGTTGCCCCCGGCAAAGCTCCCTCGATGGGCACATTCGAGCGCTACCTGACGCTCTGGGTCGCGCTCTGCATCGTCGTCGGCATCGCGCTCGGACAGTCCGCGCCAGCCGTGTTCCATGCCCTCGGCGCGGCCACCGTGGCGCAGGTCAATCTGCCGGTCGCAGTGCTGGTCTGGCTGATGATCGTGCCCATGCTGCTGAAGATAGATCTCGGCGCGCTCGGCCAAGTCAGAAGCCATTGGCGCGGCATCGCGGCCACGGTCGGCGTCAACTGGCTGGTCAAGCCGTTCTCGATGGCGCTGCTCGGCTGGCTGTTCATCGGCCACCTGTTCCGCCCGCTGCTGCCCGCCGGACAGATCGATGCCTACATGGCCGGGCTGATCCTGCTCGCAGCCGCACCTTGCACGGCCATGGTGTTCGTCTGGTCGAACCTCGTGGACGGCGAGCCGCATTTCACGCTGTCCCAGGTCGCCCTCAACGACACCATCATGGTGGTGGCGTTCGCCCCGATCGTGGCGCTGCTGCTCGGCCTCTCCTCGATCAGCGTGCCATGGAACACCCTGATCCTCTCGGTCGTCCTCTACATCGTCGTACCGGTCATCGTGGCGCAGCTCTGCCGGCGCTCGCTGCTGGCACAGGGCGGCCCGGCCGCACTCGGCCGCACGCTCCGCACCCTCGCCCCGCTGTCGCTCTCCGCCCTGCTGCTCACCCTCGTGCTGCTGTTCGGCTTGCAAGGCGAGCAGATCATCCGGCAACCCGCCGTCATCGCCATGCTGGCGCTGCCGATCCTGATCCAGGTCTATTTCAACGCCGGTCTGGCCTATTCGCTCAACCGCCAGCTCGGTGTCGAATGGTGCGTGGCTGGCCCTTCGGCGCTGATCGGCGCCAGCAACTTCTTCGAACTGGCGGTCGCCACCGCGATCGCCCTGTTCGGATTCCAGTCCGGCGCCGCGCTCTCAACCGTCGTCGGCGTGCTGGTGGAAGTACCCGTCATGCTGTCGGTCGTCCACATCGTCCGCCGCTCGCGCGGATGGTATGAGCGCGGCCCGGCCTTGCGCCGGACACTCCCCGTCACGCGATCGCTGCCTGGCAGGCCGCGCACAAGCCCTCCGCCTCGATCGTCGCCGAGCTGACCGCAAACCCCACCCGCTTCGCCGCCTCAGCCAGCGCATCGGCAAGCTGCGGGTCATCCAGCTCGATCACCCGCCCGCATTCCCGGCAGATCAGGAACTGCGCCGTGTGGTCGGTATGATCGGAATCCTGGGCTACGCAGCCGACAAACGCGGCCAGCCGCTCCACCCGATGCACCAGCCCCTGCTCCTGCAGGAAATCGAGCGCCCGATACACGGTCGGCGGAGCCGCGCCGTGGCGAGTGAGTTTCAACTGCTCCAGCAGATCGTAGGCACCGGTCGGACCGCCCGATTCCAGGATCAGTCCCAGCACCTGCCTGCGAAGATCGGTCAGCCGCGCACCGCGGGCCGCGCACGCATCTGCCGCGCGCGTCAGCAGCGCCTCAGTGCCACGGGAGAAACCGCTATCGTTCACGTCCTTGGCCATTCGGCAGCAACGGACCAAGATATCATGCATGCAAGAATGCACCACCGATCCGGCCATGCTGTCGCAAATCCGCTTCAACGCCGATGGCCTCGTGCCCGCCATCGCCCAGCAGCACGACACCGGCGAGGTCCTGATGCTGGCCTGGATGAACCGCGCAGCCGTGGCGGAAACGCTGGCCACCGGCCGGGTCTGCTATTTCAGTCGCAGCCGCGCGACGCTGTGGCGCAAAGGCGAAAGCTCCGGGCAGGTGCAGCGCCTGAAGGAGCTGCGTATCGACTGTGACGGCGACACGCTGCTGCTGCTGGTCGAGCAGCATGGCGTCGCCTGCCACACCGGCCGCCGAAGCTGCTTCTTTCGCGCGGTCCGCGACGGCGCCCTGGTCGAGATAGCCGCCCCACTGACAACCCAACAGGCGCTGTACGGGCGCGGATGACGCTGATCTACCTGGTCGCCGGGGAATCCAGCGGCGACGTCCTGGGTGCCCGGCTGATGGCGGCCTTGCGCGCCCGTCGCCCCGATCTCGCATTTGCCGGCATCGGCGGAGCACACATGGCGGCCGAGGGCCTGGCCAGCCGTTTCCCACTCGAGGAGCTGGCGCTGATGGGCCTGTTGGAGGTGCTGCCCCGCCTCCGGCATCTCCGGCGCCGCCTGGCCGAAACCGCCACCGACATCGCCACCCGCCGTCCAGCCGTGCTGGTAACCATCGACAGCCCCGGTTTCACACTGCGCCTGCTGCGCGCCGTCGCGCCGCTCGGGATTCCACGCGCGCATTACGTCGCCCCCCAAGTCTGGGCCTGGCGGGAAGGCCGCGTGCGGCACTATCCCGGCTTGTGGGACCGGCTGCTCTGTCTGCTGCCGTTCGAGCCGGCGTTTTTCGCCCGCCACGGACTGCCCGCCACCTTCGTCGGCCACCCGGTGCTGGAAAGCGGCGCGGACCATGGCGACGGCGAACGGTTTCGCGCCCGGCACGGGCTCAGCGCCGACGCCCGCGTAGTAACCGTGATGCCCGGCAGCCGACGCACGGAGACCAGCCGGCTGCTGCCACTCCTCACCGCCACATTCGCGCAACTGCCCGATCTCGTCCCGGTGGTGCCGCTTGCTGGGCCGGTCGCCGAAACCGTGCGCGCCGCGACCCGCTCCTGGCCGGTGCCACCGATTCTGGTCGCCGAGCCGGCCGACAAATACGACGCGTTTGCCGCCTCCGCCGCGGCTCTCACCAAGTCCGGAACGTCCACGCTGGAACTGGCCCTGGCCGACGTCCCGATGCTGGTCGCCTATCGGGTCAACCAACTTACCGCTTCCCTCGCGCGGCTGACGGTCAAGGTGCGTTATGCCTCGCTGCTGAACCTGCTCTCGGATCGCGAATTGGTGCCCGAGCTGATCCAGGAGATCTGCACGCCGCCGAGATTGACTGAGGGATTGCGCCGGCTGCTGTCCGATCCCCAGGCAGCCGAAACCCAGCGTGCCGGCTTCCGCACGGTGCTGGACACGCTGCGCCCGCCTGCCGGGCTCCCGTCAGAAGCCGCCGCCGAGTCCGTGCTAGAGCTGCTGGATCAGGCCTGACGCGCTCATCCGCGCCCGTGAGACCGCCATGGCATCGGCAACCGCGAGGGCGGCGGCCAGCGCGCGCCGCCCGCCCGCGGCATCGACCAACACCGGCGCACCATCCAGCACGGAAGCGATAAACGCAGCCTGCTCGGCCGCCAGCGAATCGTGGTCCTGCCAGCAGGCCTGCTCCATCTCGAACCCTCCCAGGCCGGGGATCGCCTGGCCTTCGCCCCGGCGGATCACAGTCAGCCGGCGATTGGCGAAATCCAGCGCGACATATCCGTCCTGGGCAAAAATCCGCATCTGCCGCTCGGTGCGGCTGGCCACCCGGCTGGCAGTAATGGCAGCCACCGCGCCGGACGCAAATCGGATACGCGCATTGGCGATGTCCTCATGCGGGCCGGAGATCGCGGCGCCGACCGCGTCCACCTGCTCGATCGGGCTATCGGTGAGCGACAGCACCAGGTCGAGGTCGTGGATCATCAGGTCCAGGATCACCGACACATCGGTACCGCGCGGCTTGAACGGAGCAACGCGGGTGGCCTCGATGTAGAGGGGCGGGCCGACCCGGCCGGCCAGTGCGCCATAAGCAGCGGAGAAACGTTCGAGATGGCCGACCTGCAGAACGAGGCCACGTTCATCCGCCAGTCGCGCCAGCCTATCGGCTTCAGCGAGGCTGGCGGCGATGGGCTTCTCCACCAGCACATGCTTGCCCGCCATCAGGGCGGCTTTCGCGATCGGAAAGTGCACGGCGGCCGGCACCGCGACGATCAGCGCGTCGCTCGCTTGCAGCAGCTCGGGGAGCGAAAGGTCGGGAGCGCCAGTCTCGGCGGCGACGCTGCGGGCGCGCTCCGTGTGTCGATCGTGCACGCCGGAAAGCCGGGCGCGAGGCCCGCCCGTGGCGAGCTTGAGCGCGTGGTAGCGGCCGAAATGCCCGGCACCGGCAACGCCGACGCGGAGAGGAATGGCGGTCATGTCGGGCTTTTGCGAGCGGCTCGGTTGGATGGCAAGGCGGAGCGTCACTGGCTCGCTGCCAACAGCCGCCCATCGGCCGACGTTTGACCGGCAAGGATCGCGGCCATGTCGTGCACCAGCCGGTCTGCCACCCCCGTGCGGTAGTGCAGCGGATCCCAATAGTTCGTATCGGTATCGGTGATCGGGCTGGAGCGCATGAAATCGACCGCCGCCGTCCCCGGGATCGTTTCCGCAAGTGTGGCCACGCGGCGCTTGCATTCGTTCCAGACCTCAGCACCCTCGGTTCCCGCCGGCGAGAGCAATCGGTGATTATACGGGACAAAGAACAGGATTTTCCGGGTTCCAGCCGGCAATTGCTCCAGCGCCGCGCGAAGCGTTTCCAGCGCCGGATACCGCCACGTTCGCGGCCCGCCGGTGCGCGGTCCGGGTGGAATATCCGGCGTGGCGTCACGCAGGTGCTCCGCGGCGCGCGCCGCATCGTACGTGTCATCCGGAGGAACAAAGCTCGTGTAACCATCGCGTCCGTACACCGGACGCTTGATGCCGGCCAGTATCCCGAACTGCTGCCCGGCTTCCTGCACGGTGTACAGATTCATCATATGCAGATAGCCCACCCATCGGTTGGGCTGGTACATCCACTGCGGAAACTTGCGCGGCGTCAGTTTCTGATAGGTGTCGCCGGTACCGCTCCAGCGGACGTCCAGGCCCACCATGACGACGCGCGGATCGGGATGGGCGCGGCGGAACACGTCCATCAGGCTGACCTGCTCGAACACTGTCGCGTCGTTCATCGCCAGGTTGGCGAAATGCACCGAGAATGCGGGATCGAGCGCTGCCGGGCGCAGCAGCCGGCTGGTCGAGGTGCCGAACACCGCGCTGTCGAAGCGTGCAGACCGCGCCAGCGCCGGAAACGAGAAGCGGGCGTCGGTCGCCACCGGCCAGCGTTGCGCCGGTGGCGACAGCGGCAGCGTATCGAACGGATCGACCAACACCACGAAGCCGTAGATCACCCCGATCG
>DATDIC010000039.1:0-8124 GCA_036521275.1 Acetobacteraceae bacterium | reverse complement strand
TCGATCCGAAACTCCCCGATCGCCGCCATATCTGGCTCACTGCCCCATCCGGGAATGTCCGACAGCGTCATCATCCCACCCGTTACCGGCGGAACCACGACAACCCGTTGCCGCAACGGGTTGTCGTTGACATCGTGTTCCAGCAGCCCGTCGCCTCCGGCCGCCGCCAGCAAATGTGCCGACGCCAGCAGGCCGACCCCACCCCCCAGAAAGTGCGGGCAGTAGCGGCGGCCCGCACCGATGATGCGCCGCGCCAGCGGCAAGCATCCTGAAAACCCACCCCATTTGCAGATGTCGGGCTGAATGACCGACAGCGCGCCCAAAGCAAGCGCATGCGCAAACCCGTCCTCGCCCCGGATATTCTCGCCACCGGAAATCGGCACCGGCGCAACCGACCGCAGCCGCCGCCAATCCTCATCCTGCGAATCCGCCGGGATCGGTTCCTCGATCCAACCCAGCGGGATGCCCTGAAACGATTGCAACTGTCGCACCGCCTGCCCGACATCCCAGCTCTGGTTCGCGTCCGCCAGCAAACCGATGGTCGGATCGATATCCTCCCGCAATCGCCGCAGCGTAGCGCCATGCGCCGCATCGCCACCCCACAGCCGCACCTTCAGCGCCGAGAACCCCTGCCGCCGGATCTCCGGCAGCCGGTCGGCAACCCGCGCCGGGTCCAGCCCGCTGGCATAGGCCGGCACCCGCCCGTGCGCAGCGCCCAGCAACCGCCACAGCGGCTGATCCGCACGGCGCGCAACCAGGTCCCATAATGCGATATCGATCCCCGCAATCGCCTGCGCCACCGGGCCGAACTCCCCGGTGTGGTTGGCGAGCAGCCGCGTCGCCGCGGTCAGATGCGCGAATGCCTCCGCCGGCCCATCGTAGCTGCGTTCGGTCAGCAGCGGAGCCAGCACCGTCTCGACCAGCGCCGCGCGGTGCTCGATCCCGAATCCGGACGGAAACGTCCCCCACGCCTCGCCCCACCCGCGCGCGCCCTGATCGTCGGTGATCCGTACCAGCAGGGTCTGCGGCCCGAACTGCCGCCCGAACGGCGTGACCCGCGGCGCGGGCAATGGCGCACGCAGCGGAAACAGCTCGATTTGCCGAGGGCTGATGGACAGCTCCGCAATCGTCGTCACGGCCGATACGCTCCCATTTGCATGTCCCAGCTCACAGACCCAGCAGGTCCAGCGTGCGTTCCACCACGTTCGTCTCGTCAAAGAGGCGCAGCGCCCGCTCCCGCCCCGCACACCCCATCGCCAGCCGCAGTTCGGCATCGCCGGCGAGCCGGCGCAGCGCATCGGCCAGCGGACCGGCATCCCGCGTGGGGACCAGCAATCCCGTCACGCCCTCCACCACCTGCTCCCGCAGGCCCCTGATATCGCTCCCGACCACCGGAAGCCCGGTCAGCATCGCCTCGATCGATGACATCGGCAGGCCCTCGAAATAGCTGGGCAGCACGAAAATATCGGCCGCCGCCAGCAGCGCCGCCACGTCCTCCCGGTATCCCAGCCGGCGCAGCCGCGGGCCGAGACCAGAAGCGGCGAACAGCGCGTCCATGTCCTCCCCCCGGTCCGACTCCAGCCGCTCACCCACCACCCACAGCTCGAGCTCCGGCAGCGCCTGCATCGCCGCGACCAGCTCCGGATAGCCCTTGCTTCGCACCAGCCGGGACACCGCGATCACCACCACGCGGTCCGCCGCTGTCCCGAGTTCCGCCCGCATACGCGCCCGCATTGCGCCGTCCGGATGAAAAACTGCCGGATCGCGGCCATTGCCAACCGCAATGGGCTGTCGTGCCAGCCTGAAGCGCCGCGCGTCGGCCGCTTCCCCGTCCGAGACGGTCAGGAACGTGTCGGTGGCCCGCGCCCCGATCCATTCCATCGCCAGGCCCATGTTTCGCCGCAGCGGCGAGCCTTCCTGATTGAACAGGAACCCGTGGCATGTGTAGGCGATATGCGGCACGCCGACGGCCCGCGCGGCCAGCCGGGCCAGAAACGCGCTGATCGGCATATGTGCATGCACGACATCCGGCCGCTCGGCGCGGAACAGCCGGATCAGCGTCCACAATGCCTGCGCATGCGCGCCCACCGAGACCCGGCGCGCGAACGGCACCGGGCAGACGCGGAACCCTTCCGCGCGCACCCCGTGCAGCAGCGGCCCCTCCGCGCAGGCGCCCAGCACCTCGTGACCCCGCGCACGCGCGCCCCGCATCAGCGGCAGCAAAAACTGCCGCAGCGAGAAATCGACATTGGTGACTTCGATAACCTTCAACCCGACACGCTCGCAGCAGGGATAAGGAGGCCCTCCCCGTCATTCCCGCGAAAGCGGGAATCCACGGCCGCCGCCGAACTCCCGCTCGCGCGCGGACAACCGGCCAACCCCACTATTTCATACCCAACTTTAACTACTTCACCTTGCTGATCGCCCATTTCACCTGCTGCGGATCATCCGGATAGCCGGTCAGCACCACCTGCTCGGTCCGCCTGGGCTCCGGACCCCCGAGATAGATGCTTTCCTCCAGGCTCATCCGCGCCCCCTCGGCGCGCAGCCGCCAGCCGCCGCCCGAGGGCAGGCGCAGCAGCACCGCCTCGCCATCCTGCTGCAGGTTCACATGCACCGACGGATGGATGTGGAACCGCAGCGTAAACGGCTGCGGCGTCGGCGCCTCCACCACGTCCTCGCCGCGAATATCCTCGCCGCTCTCGGCCATGTACAGCCGCCGCCGATGCACCGCGCCGAACGGCTTCTTCCAGCCGTCATGGCTGACTTCCAGCCAATGAGCGCCGTTCGCCTCCTGCCGCTGCACCTCCACCTCCACCGGCCGGCGGCCCAGGCCGTCCGGCTTCAGCTCGGACGAATTCACGTCGGCGATCACCAGCGTGGAATGCGCGGCCGTGGCACGCGAGGCGTCACGCCATTCCGGCGGGCCGGCCGGGAATGCCCCACAGTTCACGATCATCCGGTCGCGCCCCACCGACAATTCCATCGACAGCGTCCCGGCATGAGCATAGCGGTCGATCCCCGGCGGTGGCGGCGCGCCGCAATCGATGATCAGCGCCGTCCGTCCGGCCGCGAGCCTATGGAAACCACCATCGCTCAGCACCGACGGCCCGCGTCCGCCGCGCCCGGCCTGCGTCAGCACCAGTTCGACCAGCGCGCTGGAATCCTCCTTGCTGCCGTTGAACAGCGCCAAGCCGCCGTCGCCATGGCGAAGCAGGCGCAGCGCCGGAGCCATGCGCTCGATCGCCGAGGGCAGCGCGGTCGGCGCCTGCGCCTGCGCACCCTGCAGCAGATTGCGGATGTCGGTCAGGTCCTGCAGCGCAGCGAGTTGCGCGGCCGGGCTCCGTTCCGCATGGCAACCGTCGGGCAGCACCTGGCGGGCGATCTCCTGCGGCAGAAAGCGCAGCGCACGCGTCAGGAACGCGGCATGCTCGGGCAACGCCACGGCCGCGGCGATCAGGCCCTTGAGCGCGGTCAGCGCCCGTGCATCCAGTTCCTCGGCCGGCAACGCCGCCGACAGGCTGCGCGCGTCGCTGACCAGCCGCCCCATCAGGCGCTGGCGGAACACATCATCGGCGGCGGCGAAAAAGAAGTCATAATGGCCCAGCCAGGCGGCGATCCGCGCACCGGCAACATCCGGCCGCTGCGCCAGGGCGTCGCTCGCCCCGGTGGCGATCCAGTCGGAAACCAGCGCCCGCGCGCGCAGCCGCGCCGCATCCGTGCCGAGCGCCCGCAGGTCGCGCAGCCAGGTGAAGCTGTGGGCCGCGGCACGCAGCAGCGGCGATCCGGCTGGGTCGCTCCAGCCGCCAGGGCGCAGCGCACGCAGCCCCCCGCCCAGTTCCAGCTCCCCCTTCAGCAGGCGGGCGCCACGCCCGGCATCGCCCGGCCAGGGATCGCGCACCGGCAGCGCCGGCGCATCCGGCACCCGGGTCATGCGCAGCGTCGGCAGCCGGGCCATCGCCCGGCGAGCCTCGCGGATCCAGCGTCGCGGGTCGGAGCCGCTCATCCGTTCGCCGGTACCCGCAGGGCGGCGATGGCGCGGGCGTAGTCTTGTGCCTTGAACACCGACGTGCCGGCAATCAGCGTGTCGGCGCCAGCGGCGACCGCCTGACGAGCCGTCTCCGGCGTGATCCCGCCATCCACCGCGAGCGCGATCGGCCGGCCCACGGCCTGGATCATCTGCCGCAGCGCGGCAATTTTCGAAAGCTGCGAGGGCAGGAATTCCTGGCCGCCGAATCCGGGATTGACCGTCATCACAAGTATTGTGTCCGTCAGATCGAGCACCCATGCAACCGCGTCGGGGGGTGTTGCGGGATTGAGCACGACCCCGGCCCGCTTGCCGTGGGCGCGGATGAACTGCAGCGAGCGATGCAGGTGTGGGCCCGCTTCGGGGTGGATCAGGATGTGATCGGCCCCTGCCTCGATGAAGTCGGGAATGTAGGGATCGACCGGCGCGATCATCATGTGCACATCGAACGGCAGCTTGGTGTGCGGCCGCAGCGCGGCCAGCACCGCCGGGCCGAAGCTGATATTCGGCACGAAATGGCCGTCCATGATGTCGAGATGCAGCCAGTCGGCCCCGGCGGCCTCGATCGCCGCAACCTCCTGTCCGAGCCGGGTGAAGTCGGCGGCGAGCAGGCTTGGGGCGATGGTGATGCTGGGCATGGACCTATGTAACGACCGGGTTCGCGGCCGCACAACTCACTGCCGGATCAACCTTGCGGCGAAGAACCCGTCCATGCCGCCATGCCCTGCCCACATCGCCGGAATGGTGCGCAGATATCCGTCCGGGGACAGTGCTTCCGTTAGATCGGCAAGCTCGGAGTCCGTGAACGGCTCGGGGCGCAGCCCGCCGCGCGCGAGCGCCGCCTCGATGCGTGGTGCGCCTTCCTCCGGCTGGAGCGAGCACACGGAATAGACCAGCCGCCCGCCGGGGCGCAGCAACGCGGCCGCCGCGGCGAGCAGCCGGTCCTGGATATCCGCCATCGCCGCGACATCGCGCTGCCGCTTGATGTGCGGCACGTCCGGGTGCCGGCGGATCGTTCCAGTGGCGCTGCACGGCGCATCCAGCAGCACAGCGTCGAACCGGTCCGGCGGCATCCACGCGGTCGCATCGGCCTCGACGGTGACGGCATCCAGGTGCCAGCGGGCGAGGTTCTCCCGCAATCGAGCGAGTCTCGATGCATCGCGCTCCACAGCCGTGACCTCAGCGCCGGTGGCGGCGAGCTGAGCGGTCTTGCCACCGGGAGCAGCACAGAGATCAACCACGCGCTCCCCCGGCCGCGCCGCCAGAAGCCGGGCCGGCAGCGCCGCCGCGGCGTCCTGCACCCAGAAAGCGCCCTCCGCGAAACCCGGCAGCTCCGTGACCCGGGTGCCGGCGGCGAACCGGATCGATCCGGTCGGAAGGATGTGGCCCCCCTCGGGCAGACCAGCGCCGGGCCGCGGCGTGATATCGAGCGGGGGAATGGACTGGTGCGCCTCAGCGATCCGCCGGGCCCCCGAACCCCAGGAGTTCCACAGCCAGGAAGGCGTATCGAGCCGTGGCGCGTCCAGCTCCGCCAACGGGTCCGGAAGTGTCGCGATGCGACGCAGGACCGCGTTCACCAGCCCGGCAAACGGGGACAGGTTGCGCTGATGGGCGAGGCCGACGGCGGTCGCGACGGCCGCGTGCCCCGGCGTTCCGAGCAACAGCAGGCCGGCGGCGCCAATCCGCAGCACATGCCGCACCGGGACGGGCGGCGCTTTCCTGAGCAACGGCTCCAGCACCGCGTCCAGCGTGCCCAGGCGCCGCAGCACCGCGGCGGCGAGCCGATGGGCCGCGGCGCGGTCGCGCGCATCGGACGCCGGCAACGCGTCCAGCGCTTCCTCCAAGGAGCGGCGATGGTCGAGCACGGCGGTCAGCAGATCGAAGGCGGCGGCGCGGGTGAAATCGGACATGGGCGGTTCAGGTGCGGTCAACAGGCGGCACATTCGGGCGCAACGGGCGGCCGATGATCGCCGCGATGCTTCTCCGCGATCGGATAGCAGGCACGACGAAGCCAACCGTCATTCCCGCGAAAGCGGGAATCCAGGCTGCCGCTGGATTCGCGCTTTCGCGGGAATGACAAGAGAATGAAGTTGTCGACAACAATGATGCAGTTTTGGACAAGCTGGCGCGGTTGTTTCCAGATGCCTCCTACGCCGCGATCTGCTCCGCCCGGATGTCCTTGACATCACGGAAGGTCAGAGCCGCATTCAGCTCCGTCGCGCGACGCATCATGAACGCCGAGGTCGCCAGGAACACCGGATCGCCGTCGACATCATCGGCAATGGCGCTGCGGTTGGCAGCGATGAACGCCGCCAGCGCCGTTTTGTCCGCCGACGAAATCCACCGCGCGAGCGAATAGGGCGTATCCTCAAACCCAGTCCGTATGCCGTATTCCGCGCCCAGCCGTGCCGCCAGCACATCAAGCTGCAACGTGCCGACCACGCCCACGATGGCGGGTGCGCCATCCTGCGGCCGGAACAACTGCACCACGCCTTCCTCGGCCAGTTCACTTAGCGCCTGGCGCAGCTTCTTCGCCTTGATCGGATCGTCCAGGCGAACCCGCCGCAGGATTTCGGGAGCGAAATAGGGCACGCCCACGAAGTTCAGCTCGGCGCCATCAGTCAGCGTATCGCCAATCCGCAATGTTCCATGGTTCGGAATGCCGACGACATCGCCGGCGAAGGCTTCCTCGGCAAGCTCGCGCTCGCGGGCAAAGAAGAACTGCGGTGCGTGCAACGGGATCAGCTTGCCGGTGCGGACCTGCCGCAGCCGCATGCCGCGGACCAGCTTGCCGGAACAGACACGCGCGAAGGCGATGCGATCGCGATGGTTGGGATCCATGTTGGCCTGGATCTTGAACACCAGCGCGGTCAAGTTCGGCTCGGTCGGCTGCACGAAGCGCGTGTCCGCCGGCTGCGGCCGAGGGCTGGGACCATACTCGGCCAGCCCGTCCAGCAGGTCCATCACGCCGATGCCCTTGATGGCGCTGCCGAAATAGACCGGCGTCAGATGGCCCTCGGCGAACGCCGCGGGATCGAATTCCGGCAGCGCGGCGCGCACCAGGTCGATCTCCTCGCCCAGCGCTTCCATGCGCGGGTCTGACTGCGCCAATTCCGGCGCCACATGCAGGTCACGGCGGCGCAGATCATAGGTACCGGCGAAATCGGCGGCGCGGCCGACCGGCCAGGTAACCGGCGCCGTGTCCAGCGCCAGGGTGGCGGCGATCTCGTCCAGCAACTCGAACGGATCGCGGCTCTCGCGGTCCATCTTGTTGATGAACGTCACGATCGGAATGTCGCGCAGCCGGCAGATCTCGAACAGCTTGCGCGTGCGCGCCTCGATGCCCTTGGCGGCGTCGATCACCATGACCGCGGAATCAACCGCGGTCAGCGTGCGATAGGTGTCTTCCGAGAAATCCTCGTGACCCGGCGTGTCGAGCAGGTTGAAGACGCATCCGGCATGTTCGAACGTCATCACGGAAGTAACCACCGAAATGCCGCGTTCCCGCTCGATGCTCATCCAGTCGGATCGGGTGCGACGGCGCTCGCCCTTCGCCCGCACGTTGCCGGCAAGCTGGATGGCGCCCCCAGCCCGCAGCAGATGCTCGGTGAGCGTGGTCTTGCCGGCGTCGGGGTGGGAGATGATGGCGAAGGTGCGGCGGCGGGCGATTTCGGCGGCGTCGGTCATGCGGTCCCCATGCGAAAGCGCCGGACATGGGGTCCGGCGCTTCGTCGCTGTTCATATAAGGGCGCCGGGGCTGGTTTGCCACCGACGCCGGAGCCGGGACGGGAACGCCACGGACCCTTGAGCCCTTGCCAAGGCGACCGGACTCCTCAGTCGGTGCGCGCTGATACAGCCAATACCAGCCCGCGTTAAGTCTGACCCCCGTCATGGCCGGCCCACCCCCGATAGGGGTCGGGAAGGTCCCCCTCCCCGCCCTCCGAACCGTACGTGCGGTTCTCCCGCATACGGCTCTCCGACATCGTTCATCGCAGCGCGTGCGCCGGGTATGGGCGGACCGTTCCGGTCAGCTGATAGACGCCGAGGCGCTGTAGCCACTCCCGATCGAAGCGACGCCAGTTACGGCTTCGTTTCAG